>CANHSD010000142.1 GCA_947463105.1 Chitinophagaceae bacterium | reverse complement strand
TCAATGGAGACAACAAACTTAATAATGATGACAGAACAGACCTTGGCAATCCTTATCCTGACTTTACCTGGGGTTTGACCAATAATTTTGGCTTCAAGGGTTTTGATGTTAGTTTTACCCTGCAAGGTGTTCAGGGGGGTAAGCTGATCAATGGTGATCCCAATTACAATGAGTCAAGAAGAACAATCAAGACATACAACCAAAACCGTTGGGTCAGTGCGAAATTTCCTGGTGATGGCAAGACTCCGTTCTCAACTGTTGGATATAACTGGATGCTGACAGATTATGTGATTGAAGATGCATCATATTTTTCTCTCCGCGACGTAAACATAGGGTATACCATTCCTGCTGCATTCATGAAAAAAGCAAAGGTTAACAGCATGCGGTTTTATTTTTCTGCACAAAATCTTTATTTCAAAACAGCAAAAGGATACCGAGGACTCAATCCTGAAGGAAGGTTCTCTAACGGGGCCTATTCATCCGTTTTGATTGATGGATACCAGCGTGGATCCTTCCCAATCCCTAAAACTGTATTGATAGGTATTGACATCAATTTCTAATCTCCAACGAATAAAAACAGCAATATGAAATCATTTATATCTGTCCTACTGGTTTGCATGTTTTTCCTTGCTTCCTGCAAAAAAAATATTGAGCTGTATCCACTCAGCAATGTAACCACTGCTACTTTTTATAAGAATACCACAGACATCCAAACAGCCCTTATCGGCTGCTACAATGGCATGCAAAAGCCATTGCTCGAGGAATGGAAAATGTCTGAACTCAGGAGTGACAATGCCATCATGGGTAATCCTGCCAGTAAATCAGTACCCAACCGCGACCTGAGTGATCTGGATCTTTTTATTCCGAACACTTCTCATCAAGGCATCTATAATTTTTGGATCAACACCTATGCTAATATTCGCAATGTCAACTTGATCCTTCATAGCCTGAATGTCAATTATGCTCCCACTGCAGGGTCAATGACAGCAGATACGTCAGGTGTATTGATTTCATCCAATGACAAGAAGGTTCTTTCTGCTGAAGCTGCTTTCATCAGGGCCTATCATTATTTCAATTTGGTCAGGCAATTTGGCGGAGTGTTTCTAGTACATGAACCTTTGTCTCCTTTTGACGCTACCGCAATGAACAGGGAATCAGCAGCAGAAATTTATAAACTCATCATCGCAGATTTGGGTTATGCCATTGCCAATGGTGCGTCAATGAAATATGCTTCAATTCCTTCTACTTCGTTGGGTCGTGTAAACAGCTGGACGGCAAAAGCCATGTTGGCAAAAGTGTACCTTACCCTGAACAGAAAAGCGGAAGCCATTCCTTTGTTGAATGATGTTATTGCCAACAGCGGATATGGCCTGGTTGCTAGCTATGGGGATGTATTTTCCATTTCAAATGAGATGAACAGGGAAATCCTTTTCGCCATCAGGTACAAGGCAGGTGGCATTGGCCTGGGATCTTCTTTTCCCAATGCTTTTGCACCTGAACTGAGTGGAACTGCAGTCATCATTGGTGATGGGGGTGGATTCAATACTCCCAGTGCTGACCTGAACCTCGGATATGCTGCAACTGATTTACGGAAATCCATCAGCATTGGTGAATATGGCAGTACCAAAGTACTGTATCCCAAAAAAATGATTTCGCCAGTCTCTATCGTAAACGATGCGGAGAATGACTGGATAGTCATGCGCTACGCAGATGTTTTGCTGATGCTTGCCGAAGCACAGGGAAATTCAGCGGCAAGCCTTTCTTTGATCAACCAAACCCGTAAAAGGGCAGGGCTCACAGACCTTCTGCCTGCTGCTGTCAATACCGTTGCCTCGTTTGAGCGGGAACTGGCCAATGAACGCAAATTGGAATTCGCATTTGAAAATGTACGCTGGTATGACTTGCTCAGGTACAATACAACCATGACAACCATCACTGCCGAACAAACGCTTAAAAATCACTTCAGTGCAATCTATACTGCACATTATGGTAAATATCCCAGCCCAAGGCCAACGGTGGCCCAGATCCAGGCCTATGTTACAAAAGATCGTTTGTTGCTTCCTATTCCTCAACGCGAAATTGACAACAATACCACTTTAAAAATCCTGCAGAATCCAGGATATTGATTACATTAAAATTTGAAAAAACAACAACATGATGCGAAAGCCGGCATTGATCTTTTCAGCCATCCTTGTATCTTTAGCATGTGACTTGGTAGCCCAGCAAGCCAAGAAACCCAATATCCTGTTTATTGCTGTTGATGACCTAAAGCCTATCATGGGTTGCTATGGAAACAAACTCATCAAAACACCTAACATCGATCGCCTTGCGAAGATGGGTACGATGTTTTCCAACAACTATTGTCAACAATCTGTCTGCGGGCCTACCCGTGCCAGCCTGATGACGGGAATGAGGCCTGATTATACAAAAGTATGGGACCTGAAAACACAGATGCGTGATATCAATCCGGATATCGTAACCCTGCCACAATATTTGATTTCACAGGGCTATAATACTGTTGGAACCGGCAAAATATTTCATCCCAGCAGTGCCATAAAAAAGATTGACCCTGTGTCCTGGAACATGCCCTACATGGAGCCGAAAGCCAGTGATTATGCCAATGGTCTGGGCGATCCAGCCAATAGACAATACCAAAAGCCTGAAAACAAGGCAATGTTTCTCGTCAAAAAGGAGAGGGTTCAACGGGAAGATGATGATGAAATGCCAACATCCATCAAAGGTCCCTCCACTGAAAATTATGACGTACCTGACAACGCCTACGAAGATGGTGTGATCACTTTGAAAGCCAAGGACCAGATGGTCAGGATGCACAAGGACCAGAAACCCTTTTTTCTAGCAGTGGGTTACCACAAACCCCATCTTCCATTTGTTGCCCCTAAAAAATACTGGGACCTCTACAACCGTGCAGACATGCCCTTGGCCAGCTTTCAGGAACATGCCAGCAATGCACCAGAAATTGCCTATCATAAATCAGGGGAGCTCAGAAACTACACAGATATTCCAGCCTTTGCCATGTTCAACGAACCAGGCTTTCATCTGAGGTTAAAAACCGAAAAGCAACTGGAGTTGATCCATGGGTATTATGCAGCCGTATCTTATATGGATGCACAAGTGGGCATTCTGTTGAACACACTGGATTCTTTGGGAACCCTCAACAATACCATCATTGTTTTATGGGGTGATCATGGTTGGCACCTGGGCGATCATGATCTTTGGGAAAAGCATACCAACCTGGAACAGGCCACCCGCGCTCCATTGATCATTGCTGCACCCGGCATGAAGCCAGGACCAACAACTTCCTTGTCGGAGCATATTGATATATTTCCAACCCTTTGTGACCTCGCATCAGTGCCGGTTCCAAAGCATTTGCAGGGCAAAAGCCTTAAGCCTGTGATGCAAAACAAAAAGGCTTCTGTTAATGAATTTGCCATGAGCCAGTATCCCCGAAAGCTCAGCAAAGAGGAAATGAAAAAGAAAAACTATACCAGCAATGCCATGATGGGATACAGCATGAGGACGGATAAGTATCGCTTTACGATGTGGCTCAATGATTTTACATCAAACACTGCATTCAGTGAAAACAAAGTTTACGCCACGGAATTATATGATTTCACTACTGACCCGCTTGAAAAGCAAAATGTGGTTGATGAAAAGACATATGCAAAAGTGGCTGTAGAATTGCGCAAGGAAATGATTGAGTTTTTTAAATCCCAAGAAAAAAAATAAATGAAGCGTACACACTATTTCTTTCTGTTTTTGCTTTTTGCAAATGCTTCTTTTGCCCAACAAAAAAAGCCCAATATCATTTTTGTTTTGGCAGATGATCTGGGTATTGACGGCGTCAGTGCTTATGGAGCCGACTTTTTTAAAACACCCGTCATTGATAAGCTGGCGAAGGAAGGTATTCGCTATACGAATGCCTATACAGTGCCATTGTGCGGTCCATCCAGGGCTTTGATACTATCAGGAAGATATGGCTTTAGGACCGGCGCAGTTAACCAAGACATGACCGGCGAAATCAAGCCTTCTGCTGAGAACTTCATGCCCGCCATTTTAAAAAAAGCCGGATACACATCATCAATGATCGGCAAGTGGGGGCAGCTTCCTTTGGGTCCTGCTGAATTTGGGTTTGATGACTATCTGCGGTTTTTTGGAAGTGGATCTTTTTTTAATGAAGCAGGAAAGAAAGATAAATATGTTGTGAATGGGAAAGAATCCGTGTTGAAGGATGGTGAGTACATGCCAGACCTGATGCATGACCACATGGTGAAGTTTTTGGCACAGCACAAAAAGGATCCTTTTTACCTGTACTATTCCTTGTCACACGTGCATGGAGAGATTGTTGCAACCCCTGATACCAAGCCTGGTACCACTGATTATAAGGAACTTTATGCTGACAATATTTCCTACATGGACAAACTCGTAGGTAAGTTGGTGCATACCTTGGATAGCTTGAAATTAAGGGAGAACACATTGATCGTATTTTTTGGTGACAATGGAACTGCAGGAGAGGCCGCTCAAATTGGCAGGGTACAAGGACAAAAGCTCAGTGGCAAAAAGGGAACCATGCAAGAGTGCGGAAGCCTTGTTCCCATGATTGTAAACTGGCCAGGCATGATCAAGAAGCCTGGTGTTTCCAACAACATGATTGATGCCGCTGATTTTATTCCCACTTTTGCTGAACTTGCTGGGGCCCCACTTCCAACAAACAATATACTGGATGGGGTAAGTTTTGCATACCAGCTGAAAGGCGGAAAAGGAACTGCCAGGGAGTGGATATTTACTGGACTGGGCAAGGACTGGTATGTGCGTTCTGCCAACTGGAAGTTGATGCGGTCAGGTGATCTCTACGATATGCGGAAGGCACCTTTTGAGGAGAAATTGGTTGTCCTGGATGAAAAAACTACCATAGAGAAACAGAAGCTCCAGGCGGTTTTGGATAAATTGAATCCCGCTGGCGGCTTCCTTGATAATGGTGATGGCAGTGGTCGTCATGCAAACAAAACGAAAAACAAAGCGAAAAACAAGTGATGAACAAATTTTCATTTTTTTTTGGGGCATTGATGCTTGGTTCAATTTCTCTTGTTGCGCAAGAAAAAATTTCCTTTACTGATCTGGTCACCATGGACTTCAATCAATTGGCAAAAAGCAAGGAGAAGATTGAAAAAAATGATGAGGAATATACAACTGCATTTAATCAATTGAAGGGTGATGCTGAAAAAGCACTGCGGTTCAAGCCTGTAACCGTGATGAGCAAAACAGATCTCCCGCCAAGTGGCGACAAACATGATTACATGAGCATAGCGCCTTATTGGTGGCCCAATCCCAATACTGCCAATGGTATTCCTTATGTTCGGAAGGATGGCGAAATTAATCCTGAAGTAAAAAATTTTCCAGACAAGGTTGTTTTGCCCGGCCTGAGCGCCAGTATTTATCACTTGGCTTTGGCTTATTATTTTACAGGAAAAGAAGCATATGCGGATCATGCCACAAAGCTGATCAGGGTATGGTTTCTTGATACAGCAACCCGGATGAACCCCAACCTGAAATACGCACAGTCTGTCAAAGGGGTTACCGATGGTCGGGCAGAAGGGGTCATAGATACCCGGCATTTTATGCACATCATGGATGCCATTCAATTGCTCAAGGCTTCAAAAACTTGGACAAGCAAGGATCAACTGGGAATGGAAGGATGGGTAAAAGATTTTATCCAATGGTTAGGAACCAGCATCATCGGAAAAGAAGAAATGAATGCGCCCAACAACCATGGTGTCTGGTATGATGCCCAGCTTTTGGCGTATGCAGGATTTATGAGGGATACGAATCTTGTCAAAACCATCTACGCAAGGGTAATGAGCCGCCTTGATAAGGAAATGGATGCCCAGGGTTCATTCCCGTTGGAAATGAAAAGAACCACATCCCTTCATTACTCTGTATTTATTTTGAATGCCTACAGCAGTTTGGCCACCCGGTTTCAGCAGCTTGGACTGGATCTCTGGAAAGCCAATACTGCATCAGGAAAATCATTGAAAAAAGGCTTTGACTTTATCTTGCCTTATTTGCTTAAAAAGCAGCAATGGACAGGTCCTCAAATCAATGCATTCAAACAGGCAGAAGCCATTCCATTGCTCAACAAAGCGGTTAACCAATATGGTTGTGCAAGTTGTACAGATGAAATCAAAAGGCTTGCTGGAGCGGCCTACCCATCTTTGTTGATGAAATTGCTGTAAACAAGCCTTAATTTTTTTATGAAAAATACATTGCTTACTTTTGCCACCCAAAATCATCCATGGCGAGGTAGCTCAGGTGGTTAGAGCGTCGGATTCATAACCCGAAGGTCTCGGGTTCAACTCCCGATCTCGCTACAAAAGGGGATAAATCAACATCAGATTGGTTTATCCCCTTTTTATTTTCCTTATAATTCGTTGATAATGTATTGATTATACCAAAATAACTGTTAACATTTTTTGGTTAGATAAGGTTGTTTTTCAGGGTCATGCAAAACGCGACTGCAGAAGTTCCTGAAACGATACCAATCATTTCCGCAGAAAGTTTATTTGTAAAATATCTTGTCCAGATTTAATGTTTCCGTCACTCTAGTAAATGAAATATAGTTATAAAATGATGGATATGCTAAAAAAAGAAACCAATTGTCTGTATTCATTTAACAACATAAGAAGCCTGATTCTTCTGATTACGTTGCCTTTGCTTTCTTCTGTTAAAATAAGTGAAGGTATTGAACCTGTAAACAAAGAGACGGGAAAAGTTTACTTTATCCCGCAACCGGAATCAGTGAAAATTGGTGTTGGATATTTCAGCCTTGTTCCAACTACCAAAATATTTTTGCCAGAAGAATTCATTGATGACTTGGGTCCTTACATCAAGGAAAAGATAAAGAATGATGCCGGATTAAATATTCATGTTACCAAATGGAATAAAACGACATCATCGAATTATATCCGATTTGACATAACAGACGATCCCTCAATAGCCAAAGAGGGGTATAAATTAAAAATATCATCAAAAGAAATCAATATAAAGGCAACAACATATTCAGGTTTTTTCAATG
>CANHSD010000141.1 GCA_947463105.1 Chitinophagaceae bacterium | reverse complement strand
CCTGCCAAGGACAGGAGTAAAATGAATGCAGTCTTCACCATGCATGATCCTGCATTGGAGAAACTCTTCCTAACCAGGTGCAAGGAGGAGGGGATGGTGGGCATCAAAGGCCACCGGAGTGTCGGTGGGTTCAGGGTTTCGATGTACAACGCCATGCCTTTGAGCAGTGTGGTGGACATCACTGACCTTATCAAGGATTTCGCAAACAAACACGCATAGCAAAACATAGACCATGGCAAAAATTTTTCCTTTCAGGGCAGCAAGGCCCCAAGCAACATTGGCAACCGAAGTTGCTGCTCCACCCTATGATGTACTCTCCAGTGATGAGGCCCGTATTGCAGTCGATGGAAATCCTTATTCATTTCTCCATGTTACCAAGTCTGAGGTAGACATGCCAGTTGAATTGAGCATATATGATAACGCGGTCTACGAGAAGGCCAAGTCTAACCTTGAAGAGATGTTGGCATCGGGGGTTTTGTTTCAAGATGCAACACCCTGTTTTTATATCTACGAACTCGTGATGGATGGAAGAAGCCAGACGGGTTTGGTCTGCTGTTCATCTGTTGATGATTATGAAAATGATATCATCAAGAAGCACGAATTCACCCGTCCAGAAAAAGAGCAGGACAGGATCAACCATATCAAGATAACAAGGGCCCAGACGGGGAATGTATTCCTTGCCTACCGAAATGTGGCCTCTCTTGATCAATTGATTGGAGATTCGAAAAAAAACAATGTACCTGCGTATGACTTTAAGGCCGATGATGGAATCAGCCACCGCATTTGGGTTATTGCGGCAGAAGATGCAGTAAACACCATTACTACCATTTTTGAAAAAGAAGTTCCATGCACCTATATCGCAGATGGTCATCACCGTGCAGCAAGTGCTGCAAAGGTCCGTGCTGCCTTGGGGGATGCTGCCGGTCAGGAAGCCGATGGATTTCTAACCACTTTGTTTCCTGCTGACGAGCTCAACATCATGTCTTACAACAGGGTAGTGAAGGACCTCAACGGCATGGAGCCCAATGAATTGATCAGTGCCCTGCAGGAGGATTTCATGGTATCTTCTTCTGAAGTGCCTGTTGATCCTGCGAATCTCCATGAATTTGGGATGTACATGGAAGGAGAGTGGTATCACCTTACATCCATCGAGGGAACCTACACTGATGACCCGATTGGTGTCTTGGACGTATCGATTTTTTCCAGGAATATCCTGGAAAAATTCCTTGATATTCAAGACCAAAGAACGGATAAGAGGATTGATTTTGTGGGTGGAATCAGGGGCTTGAAGGAACTGGAAAAAAGGGTGGATAGTGGTGAGATGAAGGTGGCTTTCAGTTTTTATCCTGTAAGCATTGGGCAATTGTTCGATATTGCAGACAGTGGAAATGTGATGCCACCCAAGAGTACCTGGTTTGAACCCAAATTGCGTGATGGTTTGCTAACCCATTTGATCTAATTTTATGGCCATGATCAGGATAAGGTTATTCATCATATTGTCCTTTGTAATTGCTGGCGCCAATGCTCAGCAAACTGTTCAACAGTTAAGGGAAACGGCAATTGCCTTCCAGCGGCAATCCGATTACAGCAATACCATGATGGTGTTGGCAAAGGCACTTGAAATGGAGCCCACAAACCTCACACTGCTCAAAGATGTGGCCTTCACGTATTATCTCGCGGGGGATTACAAGCGGGCGGCCGAAAGGATTCTTCCTTTGACCGAGAGAGAAGATGTTGATGTGCAGGTTTTTCAAATTGCGGGAAATGTTTTCAAGGCAACGGAAGAATACAAGCAATGTGATAAGGTCTACAAAAAGGGGTTGAAGAAATTTGATGCCAGCGGACCTTTGTTTGCAGAATACGGAGACTTGCTCTGGACGCAGCAAAAACCTGCAGAAGCCATTGCCCAATGGGAGACCGGCATTTCCGTTGATCCATCTCATTCCGGGAATTATTATCATGCTGCAAAATTTTATTTTGCAGCAGCAGACAAGGCAAGAAGCCTGGTCTATGGGGAGGTTTTTGTCAACCTTGAAAGTTATTCCGTGCGCACGGCTGAAATCAAAATATTGTTGCTGGAGTCTTACAAGCGCGTGTTTATGCCTGGAGAAAGCAAGCAACATTTCATCAAGCCAACCACTCCTTTTGAACTGAAGTTTTTGGAGGTTATGAACAAACAATCATCACTTGCTTTGCGTGGCATCACACCAGAAACCTTGCTGGTGATCAGGTCTAGGTTTTTGTTGGACTGGTTCAATGATTCAGCTGGAAAATATCCATTCAAACTGTTTGAACATCTCCAATACCTTATGCGTGAAGGCATGTTCGAGGCCTATAACCAATGGCTTTTTGGTCAGGTCACAGATGCAAGCGCCTACCAGAACTGGGCTAGGACGCATGAAGAGCAATATTTGTTGTTTTCGACTTACCAGCGCAACAAGTTGTTCCGCATGCCAGCATCACAACATTATTTCTAGTCTTCTACACCATAAATGCGTTCAATCGCATCTGCATGTTTTTCCATGATGACCTTGCGCTTCAGTTTCAATGTTGGGGTAAGCTCGCCTCCATTGATGGTCCATTCTGCATTGATCAATTCAAATTTCTTGACTTGTTCAACAGGGTTGAAATGCTGGTTGTATTTTTCAACGATTGCTTTATAGTGCTCGATCACTTTTGGATGGCTCAATATTTTTTCAGGAGATGCAAAAACAATACCATGTTTCCTGCTCCAGGACAGCAAATTGCCCATGGCAGGTACAATCAGGGCCGCTGTGAATTTTCTTTCTGCGCCTACCACCAACATCTGTTCAATGAATGCTGATTCTTTCATCTTGTTCTCAATGGGCTGGGGGGCAACATATTTTCCGCCACTGGTTTTGAAAATCTCTTTTTTCCGATCGGTGATTTTCAGGAAGTTTCCTTCTACCCACACGCCAATATCACCAGTATGGAACCATCCTTCACTGTCAATGCACTCTGCTGTGAGGTCTGGGCGCTTGTAGTATCCCATCATCACGTTGGAACCTTTGCAGCAGATTTCCCCATCCTCCGCCAATTTCACTTCAACATTCCTGATTACATTGCCCACAGTGCCAAACCTTCTGCCATAGCTTTCGTAGCGGTTGACACTGATCACCGGAGAGGTTTCAGTAAGTCCATAGCCTTCCATCACCACAAGTTTGGCAGCGGTGAAAACCCTCAACAGCCTTACCTGGCAGGCGGCTGCACCAGTAACGATGGCCCTTACATTTCCTCCCAGTGCCTCTCGCCATTTGGAGAAGATCAGTTTGTTGGCAATGGCCAATTGCAGGTTATAAACGATGCCCTGGTTTTTGTCAACTTCATACTTATTGCCTACTGACACTGCCCAGAAAAACAGCTTCTTTTTGATGCCTGTCAGCTCTTTGCCTTTGTTGATGATCCTTTCATACACTTTTTCAAGGAGTCTGGGAACGGTTGAGAAAAGGCTTGGTTTGACTTCCCTCAGGTTCTCTCCAACGGTGTCGAGGCTTTCTGCGTAATACACTGAAACGCCTCTGTACATGTAGACGTAGGTGATGACCCTTTCAAAAATATGGTTCAAAGGAAGAAAACTCAGCGACCTGTCTTCAGGCCCGCAGATGGGCTCAAGCAGTTCTTCCACATTCATGATGTTATCCAGGATGTTGTGGTGGCTCAGCATGACACCCTTTGGAAAACCAGTTGTTCCTGAGGTATAGAGAATGGTGGCCAGTTCCTTAGGATTCACCCTTGCCTTGGATGCATCCAGGTTATTGCGTTCTTCATCATTGCCATTGTGCAACAGTTCTTTCCAATGAAGTGCTTCCTGTATGTCATTGAATGCATAAACAGCTTGAACTGAAGGTGTTTTGGACCGGATGGATTGGACCTTATTGTACAATTCCTGGTCGCTCACGAAAACCAGTTTTACTGCAGCATCATTCAGGATAAATTCAAGTTCATTGACATTGATGGTTGGGTAAATGGGTGTTAGCACAGCCCCAGTTTGTTGTACGGCAAGATCAAGGATCATCCACTCAGGCCTGTTGTTGCTGAGGATGGCAACCTTGTCTCTTCCTTCGATGGTCCCATCCTGGTATCCAATACCAGCATGCATGAGCCCCATGCTCAGTTTGTTGACCAGTTCTTCAATTTCTGCTGTGCTGTATTTTCTCCAAATGCCATCCTCTTTGGTGGCAAACATATCTTCCTTAGGGAATTTTTGAAGTTGCCAATTCAGGCAGTCAAACAATCTGGTAGGGGTCATAGATGGCAAGTTTTGGCTTGATCAAAGATATTTATGTAAAGGGATACCGGCACTTATGTTTATCGAATCAATGACATTGGTACTTCTTTTTTCAACAGGTTCTTGTAGATGAAGGCATTGTTTTCATTGGTTGAATGAAACTGTTGGTTTCCGCCCCAGCCATGCCTGCCCCCGGGATAGACCATGAATTCAAAATGTTTTTTGGCATCCTGCAATTTTTTCACCAGTTGAAGGCTGTTTTGCATGTGTACATTGTCGTCCATGGTGCCATGATAGATCCTCAGCAATCCCTTGTATTGGTCTGCATAGGTCATGACAGCTCCTGCTGCATAGCCCTGTGGATTCTCCGCAGGAGTGTCCATGAACCTTTCTGTATAGTGGGAATCATATAATTTCCAATCGGTCACACTGCCTCCAGCAAGGCCATGGGTGAAATATCCTGCTCCTGCGGTCAATGCCATGCAGGTCATGTAGCCACCATAGCTGAATCCTGCAATACCAACACGGGTAGAATCAGCGCCATGTGTCCGCAACCATTTTACAATGGTGATCCAGTCTTTCAGTTCCCAGTTCCCCAGGTTCCTGTGCATGTAGTTGATGCCTTTTTTACCAAATTGTCCACTGGCCCGATGGTCCATGGCTACCTGGATCAGTCCTTCCTTGGCCCACCACTGGGTTTGTCCGTTGAACTGCCAGCCATCACGAACAGTGCCGGCATTGGGTCCGCCATAGATATTGACCATAACAGGATAGTGTTTGGCAGGATCAAAATTGAGTGGCCAGGTGATGCGGATGGGAAGCTGGAAAAGTCCATCTTCTGAGGGTATCCTGAGGATTTCGGTTTTGGCCATGGCATAGGCATCAAAATCAGGCCCTTTGCTGTCTCCCAATTCAAGTATCAAGTTGCCCTTGTTGCTTACCAGGGCCAGCCTGTCTGGGGTGGATGCATTGGAATAACGGGTGGTGAAATAACTTCCGTTGGGTGATAGGTCGGTGGCATGGGTAAAGTCTCCAAAAGTCAGGCGCATTTGGTTCTTGCCATCAAAATCAACACGGTAAAGGTCTGTGCGCACGGAGTTCTGTTGCCTTGAGGTAAAGTAAATGATATTTTTTACTTCATCGATGTATTGAACAGCTGTGCTCCAGTTGAATCCTGTAGTGATTTGGTTTTTGAGGGTGCCATCATTGTTGTGCAGGTACAGCTGATCCCACCCGTCCTTATCGCTCTGCAGAATGAATCCCTTGTTCTCGCCAAGAAAACTGATGCGTCCTCCCTGGTCATCAAGGTCAATCCATGTCTTTTGCTTTTCGTTGTAGACCTCTTTTTTACTACCATTGGATGGGTTAACGGCATAGATGATGAGGTTGTCCTGACCGCGGTTCATCCATTGGATCAACAAGGTTTTTGCATCAGGCGTCCAGTAGGGCATGCCGAAATACTGGTCTTCATTTTCATTGAAATCAGCCCAGGTCAATTGACCTCCTTCTACAGGAGTGATGCCAATGCGAACCGTTGGGTTCGGATCTCCCGCTTTTGGATAACGGGTGTTTTCAGAATAACCATGTTGACCGTTCTCACTGTAGATCGGGAAAAGGGGAACCTTGGTGTCATCCATGCGCATGAAAACAATCTGCTTGCTGTCTGGGCTCCACCAATAAGATTTGTAGCGGGTAGGTCTTCCGAGAATCTCTTCAAAATACACCCAGCTGGCATAGCCATTCAAGATAAGATCTGTGCCATCATTGGTGATGCGGTATTCTTTTCCTGAGGCAATGTTGATGGTATAGAGATCATTTTTTCTGGTGAAGGCAACCCATGCCTTGTCTGGCGAAAGCGTAGGATTCACCTCTGTTTCAGGCGTTTTTGTCAGCTGTTTTGTGGGTTGTCCTGGTATGGCAACAAACACATCATTGTCTCTCAGGCTCACGGTAACCATGGGGCTGGACTCCTTTTTCAAGAGGTCGGCTGATGATGGGGTCATTTTGCCTGTTTTGCAATCCACCAGAAATACTTTCATGGCAGAATCCTGGTGCTCTTTTTTATTGATCAGCAACCTTGCATCGTCTACCCATCCCAATACACGGGGAAGTGGGGACGTGATATTTGTTGCACCTCCGCGGAGCATCTGTTGTTCGGTGAATTCTTTTTTCTGGGCAATGACACCCAATGAGAGCAAGCTGGTAATGGATAGTAGCAGTAGTTTCATTGTCTTGTTGTTTGTGTTGATTAGTCCCTGTAGTTGAGTGCTGGCTTTCTTGTTCCTAGTAAAGCTTCGTATTTATAATTGCCTTTCATTTTCAGAAATTCATCTTTTGATTGCTGGATCAAGGCAGGATTGGTGAAGAGATCAATGGCTGTCAATGCCATGGTTTTTGCAGCCACCAGCATGCCTTTGGTACCGATTTCAGTGCCTCCACAGGCAACGGCTTGCCAGCTGTGGGCAGGTGTTCCGGGGGCCCAAGTGGCAGCGCGCAGTCCTACAGTAGGCAAAGCATAGCTGACATCTCCCACATCGGTTGATCCGCCACCTGCATCCATTTCAATTTTCAAAGGCTTGATGCTGTCTGCAGATTCAATGGCAGGATAGTTGAACGTAAATGAGGATTGTATTTTTCTGGCAAAAACTTTTTCTTCTTCTGTGTATTTTACACCACCCACTTTTTCAAGGTTGGTTTGCATGGCCACTCCCAATGTTCTGTTCAACAAGAGGTCGTGTGTACCACCGATGATCTCGTATTCCATTTTGGTTTCAGTGCCCATGGCAGCTGCTTTTGCTGCAGTAGCCACACGGTCGAAAATTTGTTTTACCTGGTCGCGCTTG
>CANHSD010000140.1 GCA_947463105.1 Chitinophagaceae bacterium | reverse complement strand
GCAATTTGGTGCTGAAATTAGAAGAAAGTAAAAAAGTAAGTGAAGCACTCACTCCTCGCGAAAAAAGAATTAGTTTTTATATTCTAAATCATCCAGGATGCAGTTCAGGGGATATCTCCACTAAACTAGACATTCCACTCCCGACAGTAAAGAAAACACTCGTTGAATTATTAAATAAAAAAGTAATTACAAAAGAAGGTGTTGGAAGAGCAACTGGATATTATTTGTGCGGATCAAAAGTTTAATTTCCATAATTTATCTTGTATGTGTTTTATATCGTATCAAATAACACTCATCATTGTTCATCACCATTGAAATTCCCCAGCTAAGGCCAACTCCTATTCTACTGGGGGAAGTTAAATCAGCTCTGTAAGCACCTGGGGCCTTAGGAAAGGACTTTAGTTTCACCAATAAGGGCTTGCTGGTAAAATCAATTCCATCGGGTGCATATTCCAAAGTACCGCTTAATGAAGAAAGTGCACCAATGCCTGAACCTTCCTGCCAGATCATAACCTCATGGCTTTGAGGCAAAACGGGTTTGCTGTATTTGATAAACGGACCTTTAGGGGAGCTTGAATGAGCAACCCCCATTTGTGTGTGAACAGGGCCTTCTTTATCATGCACCCTGCTTCTTCCTTTATGGTAAAGCCAGTATAAACCATCTCTATACAACAGCGCTGCATCATCTACCCGGTAGCTGTCAAATTTTTCAGGCTCAATGCTTACTGTTAAAATGGGCTCCTCAGAAACCCTTTTAAAAGGACCATTGGGAGACGCAGACATGGCGACTCCAATGGCGGTAACGTCAGTGGTGGAATTGTTCTCAAATTCACCTTTTGCATTTCCGGGAGTTGGTTTCACACCTGTATAATACAAGTAATATATGCCCTCAGAACAAAAGATATTTGGCGTAAAAGTTGCCTGAGCATCAAACATGTCCTTTTTGCCTACGCCCAATATTTCACCTTGCTCTTTCCAGTGATACCCATCATCATTTGATGTGGCATACCAGACGGTACCCCAATATCCAGGCGATCGTCCATATATTTTGGTATAATACACATAGCAAGTGCCTCCGACTTTTATGACATCACTTGGATCACGACGGGTACACCCTTTTTCATATCCAATGCCCGACAGAGTGTCGTACAAGAATTCAATTTTTGAAAATTTCTCTCTTGTGGATGCTATATCCAGGGTCTGTGCAAACATTGAATCCAGCCGGCAAAGGCAAACAATACAAAAAACGATACAATATTTCATTGTTGTAATTTACTGGTTTAGAAGTTCATTTGTATGTATTGTTTCGTGCGCCTCTGTATGATTTTATAACTTAACTATCAACGCCATGGTGCCTGTGATTTGGTATTTACTACTTTGCTCGTAGTTAAAAATAGAATAAATAAAGAAGTAAATCGCATCATTAAAAGTACTACGATTCTCTGATTTCAATACGATGTTCCATTCTAGTGAATCCATCACCATATTAAAAGGTTTTCCTAACTTTAAATCATGAGAATTATTTTACCATTCTTTGGACTGCTTTTCCTTATTGCATTTGAAATACTCCGCGTCTATCTCATCATGCCAATGCCTGGCAGTCAGGAGTTTGACTCAATTGATTTGGCTTATTTTTTGGGTACGAATAAATGGCTCATTCGTTGTATAGGTCTTTCCTTGATAGCTTTTCCTTTTTATATGGCAATGCGGAATGGCAAATTAATTACCAAGATACTATTGGTGATTGTAGGCCTTCTCTATATCCTACTTTTTTATGTGTTCACTTTCAAGATGGAAGCTGATAAAATGTTTTATCAACCGACAACCATCAAATTGTCTACTGCAGATTCAAATACAATAGGAAGAGATAAACTGGTCATTGGTATTGAGTTGAACGGCGAAGCAAGGGCTTACCCCATTCAGTTGATTGGCTATCACCATCAAGTGGTCGACACCATCAATTCGATTCCGGTAATGGTAACCTATTGTACAGTCTGCAGAACCGGACGGGTATTCAATCCGGTTGTGAACGGAAAGCATGAAAAGTTTCGCTTGGTGGGCATGGATCATTTCAATGCCATGTTTGAAGATGAAACCACAAAAAGTTGGTGGAGGCAATCTACCGGAGAATGCATAGCCGGCCCATTAAAGGGGAAGAGACTGAGTGAAGTTAATTCAGAGCAAGTAGCCCTGAATGCATGGTTACGAAGGTTCCCCAAATCACTGATTTTACAAGGTGATGAAAAATTCAAGTCATCATATGTACAAATGGATAATTATGACAAGGGCAATTCAAAAAGCAATCTCACAAAAAGGGATACTGCCTCTTGGAATCCTAAATCATGGATTGTCGGTATTGAAACAGACTTGATTGCTAAAGCTTATGACTGGAATCAGCTGGTCGATCTAAGATTAATGCAAGATTCATTGCCCAATCTTCCTTTGGTTATTTTATTGGAAAATGATTCCGCTTCTTTCCATACCTACAGCAGAAAAATCAAGAATGATATACTCAACTTTAGCCTTCGAAATGATTCAATCATTGACTTGAATAGTCAATCAATATGGGACTACAATGGCACGTGCATAGAAGGAAAATTGAAAGGAGCTTCACTGGAAAAAATAAAGAGCTACCAAGAGTATGTTCATTCCTGGGAGTATTTTCACCCTGGAAGCAAACGGCACAAGTAAGCCACTGGGCGTAATAGAGATCAGTATTACTTTACTTGCACTTTTATCATAAATAATTTTTGTGGAAAAATGAATAAAGTTTTATTCTTAAATGTTCTACACTGCTCCAGAACCTAAGAAAGTACTTTTAAATTCGCACAAATTAATTTTTATGAAGATCTTCTCTGGTATCTTCTTGTCTCTATTCTTTTTGGTGCTTTCTGTCAATGCCCAGGAAAAAAAGGTTTCTGGAAAGGTTACAGATGATTCCGGTACCCCATTGACAAACGTTTCAGTATCCGTAAAGAATGGTACAAGAGGTGGAACAACGAATGAAAAAGGTGAATACAGCATCACGGTGCCGTCCTCAGCCAAATTACTTATCTTTTCTGCGGTAGACTTTGGAACGAAAGAGGTGGCCTTGGGCAACCAGACTGTCGTCAACGTTTCATTGGTCAGTGAAGCAAAAGCCCTGGATAATGTGATTGTTACCGCTTATGGCAGTGCCAAGCGTGAAACATTTACAGGTAGTGCGGCAAAGATTTCTGCAAAAGAGATCCAAAACCGTCCTTTGACAAACGTTGCCTCTGCTTTGATTGGAGCTGCCCCCGGTGTCGCTTCAGTTACCGCAAACGGTCAACCAGGTTCAGCTCCTGCCATCCGGATCCGCGGTTTTGGATCAGTCAGCGCGTCGAATGATCCCCTCTATGTTGTAGATGGTGTTCCGTTTACTGCTGCCATCTCCAACATTAACATGGATGATGTAGAGAGCATCTCAATTCTTAAAGACGCTGCCACCACATCACTGTATGGTTCACGTGCAGCCAATGGTGTAGTGATGATAACTACAAAAAGAGGTCGCAAGGGCCGTTCCAATGCAAGTGTGAAGGTGAATACCAGTGTTACCTCCCGTGCAATTCCCGACTATGATAGGGTTAGTGCAGACGAATATTACCCGCTCATGTGGGAATCCTACAGGAATTCACTTGCATACCGTGCTACAAGCCCGGTTGCATTGGCAACTGCTAGCAACATTGCGTCTGGTCTCGTAGCAGGTCAAAATGGTATTGTTGACCTTTTGGGATACAATCCATATGCATTGGCCAAGAACCAGGTAATGCTTCCTACTGGGGCATTGAATCCAAGTGCGAAAATGATGTACAATGAAAGCGATCTGGATTGGTTTGCACCACTTACCCGCGATGGTGTTCGCAATGAATACACCATGAATTTTAGCGGAGCTTCTGACAAATCAGATCATTTTGTTTCCGTTGGTTACCTCAAAGAGAATGGTTATATCAAGCGCTCTGACTTCAGTCGTTTCAATGCCCGTGTTAACCTGAATTCTCAGTTGACCAAATGGTTCAAAGTAGGTACCAACCTGAATTTTACCAGCAGTGGTGGAAATTTTGCCTCAACTGATGGAAGCAACTCCATTGTGAATCCTTTCTTTTTTGCTGCCCGCATGGGTCCGATTTTCCCTGTCTACGCATATGATCCTGCAAATCCTGGTGCCTATGTTTTGGATGCGAGCGGCAACAGACAATATGATTATGGTAATGGAACGATTCCTGGCCTTGTGCGCCCTGCTGGTGCATATGGTGGTCGTCACACCATTGCTGAGAATGAACTGAGCCGTGAGATGTTCTCCCGAAATGTATTCAATGGTCGTGCCTATGCTGAAGTGAAGTTTACAGACTGGATGAAATTGACAACAAATTACGCCACCGATTACACCAACAGGAATGATTTGACCTACCAGAATAATATTATTGGTGATGGTGCCCCTTCTGGTCGTTCCAGCAAGGATTATCAAACCAATGTTGGTACAACATTCAACCAACTCCTGAACATCAACAAGCAGTTCAAGGACCATAGCTTTGAAGCATTGTTAGGACACGAAAATTATAAGTTGAATGAAGACAACCTGAGTGGCCAGCGCCAAAATCAGGTGGCTACAGGAAACATTGAGTTGGCAAATTTCACCACCACAACAAGTTTGTCTTCTCAGGTAGACAATATTGCCATTGAAAGTTATTTCGCCAACTTCAAATACGACTACCGTGGGAAGTACTTCATCACATTTGGCGGTCGTACTGATGGCAACAGCCGTTTTGCAGACACCGTTCGCTGGGGACGTTTCTGGAGTGCAAGTGGTGCCTGGGTGCTGAGCAAAGAAAGCTTCATGGCAGGAGTTAAATGGGTCAATTTCCTTAAGCTCAGGGCCTCTTATGGTACAACCGGAAATGATGCTGGAATTGGTTTTTATCCTTACCAAACATTGTATGCGATTGGACGCAATAATGGCTTGAATCCTGGAGTTCTTCAAAACACAAGTTTAGGAAATGCAGGATTGACATGGGAGTCCAACAAACAGTTTGATGTTGGTGCAGACTTTACTTTGTTCAACAACAGGGTCAACGGTTCGGTTGAATATTTCAACAGGGTTTCTGATAACCTGATCTTCAGTGTTCCCTTACCGATGTCAAGTGGATTTTCTTCTACTTTCCGTAACGTGGGAAGCATGTTCAACCGTGGGGTGGAACTTCAGTTGAGTGGAGATGTAATCCGCACTAAAGATGTAACGTTTACCCTCGGGTTCAATGCAACCACATTGAAAAATGAAATCACCAAACTTCCTCAGAAAGAAATCATCTCTGGTACAAAGAAGCTGATGGTTGGTCGTTCCATCAATGACTACTGGCTGAGGGAATGGTATGGTGTTGATCCTTCCGATGGAGCAGCGCTTTACAAAAACAATACCGGTGCCTCAGGATTTCGCTTGATGCCCAAAGGTGATACTGTAGCCACGAATCCAACAAACGCCCTTTTCGGATATGTTGGAACTGCCAACCCCGATTGGTATGGTGCATTCAATTTTGCATTCCGTTACAAGAACCTGACCCTGTCTTCATTGGTGAACTGGCAGCTTGGTGGATTGACGTATGATGATACCTATGCAGCTTACATGCACTCTGGAACATACGGTGCTTCATTGCACAGGGATATGTTGTCTCGTTGGCAGAAACCCGGGGACATCACCAATATCCCACGCATGGACAATGCCCAGACTTCCTTTTTTGGAGCAACAAGCTCTCGTTGGTTGACAGATGCATCATTCTTGAACATCCAGAACATTACCATGGCATATGAGTTCAATGGTCGTTTTGGCAAGAAAAAACTGCCTTTCCAGACTGGACGCCTATTTCTTGCTGTTGAAAATGTACAGATGTTTACCAAGCGCAATGGCATGAATCCGATGCAATCTTTCTCCGGTGTAACTTCTGTGGGATATATACCTGCCCGTGTGATGAACATTGGCGTAAACGTGAATTTATAATATCAAAATCCATAAAAATGAGTATCAAAATATCTTCTTTGATCGTTGGATTGGCTACAGTAGTGTTGACTACCGTCTCTTGTAAAAAAGAGTATCTTGAAACTGTTCCCACCACAGCTGTTGCTGCCAGTTCAGTATTGGAAAGCGTGGCCAATGCCACAGCTGCGCTGAATGGTATCCATCGCTCCATGTACATGCGTTACAACGACCAGGGTACATTTGGTTTCGGCTCTGTTATGATATACAATGATTGTATGGGAGAAGATTTCGTGTTCTCCGGTCAATCAAATGGATGGTTTCTGACCACCTACAGATGGCTCGACCACAGAAATGCAAATGGTAATGCTTATTTCCCTTACCAGTTTTTCTACCGCATCATTTCAAATGCAAACGTGTTGATCGCTGGAATTGATAAGGTTCCAGGGGCAGACGTTGAGAAGAATGCGATCAAAGGACAGGCCCTGGCGTATAGGGGTTGGGCTTACTTTAACCTTGTGCAGATGTATGGTAGGCGCTTTGACAGAACTGGCACAAACAACACTGACGGAGTACCGCTTGTACTTACGCCCACCATTGAGCCGCAGCCAAGGGCCACTGTAGCTGATGTGTACAAACAGGTCAATGAAGACCTGAATACCGCAGAAACACTGCTTGCCACTGCAAGACCTCGTGCAGATAAATCAAACCTGAATGTAAATGTGGTAAGGGGTATGCTTGCCCGCGTAGCACTTACCCAACAAAACTGGGCATTGGCAGCAACCAAGGCCAACCAAGCCAGGCAAGGTTTCACTTTGATGACAGGAGCTCAACAGATGGAAGGGTTTTCCAATTGGGCAAATCCTGAGTGGATGTGGGGAAGCAGCCAGATTGATGATCAAACTGAGTTTTTCACCGCTTTCTTGGCCTACAACAGTTATAACTACAATTCAACGAATATCAGGACCAATCCCAAGTGTATCAGCAGCAGTTTGTACAATACGATGGCGGCAACAGATGTTCGTCGCTCCCTTTGGATTCCAGTACCTACTGCAGCCAATGCCATCACACCTCCAGGAGGAAACCGGGCTCCATTTATGAACCAAAAGTTCAGGGCCAAGGATGCTGCCAATTCAGTGGGCGATATGCCT
>CANHSD010000139.1 GCA_947463105.1 Chitinophagaceae bacterium | reverse complement strand
TGAGCAAGGAGCAATAGATTTTAAGGAAGATTTTTTTGGCCGCAGCACACACCTTACTGTCAGTGGCCAATTAGAGGGTGAACTTGGGGCCACAGCATTTGGTGAAATTTATACATTCGGACCCACTTTCAGGGCCGAAAACTCCAATACGACCAGACACTTAGCCGAATTTTGGATGATTGAACCAGAAATGGCTTTTTCTGATCTTGAGGACAACATGAACCTTGCCGAGTCCTTTATCAAACATATCATTCGTTTTGTAATCCAACACAACATGGACGATCTTGTTTTTCTGGATCAGCGTCTTGCGGAAGAGGAAAAACAACTTCCGGCTGATAAGCGCAGTGAAATGGGCTTGATTGATAAATTAAGATTTGTACTTGATAACGATTTTGAACGCATTACTTATACTGAGGCCATTGATATCCTATTGAACTCTTCCGCGTATAAAAAGAAGAAATTTCAATATGAAGTAAAATGGGGTATCGATATGCAAAGCGAACACGAACGCTACCTCGTAGAAAAACATTTTAAAAAACCTGTCATTGTAACCAACTATCCCAAAGACATCAAGGCCTTCTACATGCGCCAAAATGATGACGGCAAAACAGTTGCAGCCATGGACATTTTGGCTCCGGGCATTGGTGAAATTGTTGGTGGTTCCCAAAGGGAAGAACGGCTCGCTTTATTAACACAGCGCATGAGGGATATGCATATCGCTGAAGAAGAATTGTGGTGGTACCTTGATACGAGAAGATTCGGCACGGTTCCTCACGCAGGTTTTGGTTTAGGATTTGAAAGAATGGTTCTTTTTGTAACGGGTATGACCAATATTCGCGATGTGATTGCCTTCCCTCGTACCCCTAAATCTGCAGAGTTTTAACCAATGCTGTTTCTTTGACCATTCGGTGTATACACATAATGGGTATATGTGTTTCGTGTATCAACTCTCTGGTTACACTTTTTTCAAAAAACCGTTCAAGTATACTGTGTTTTTTGGGAAGTGTTATCAACAGATCCAAGTTGTTTTTTTCTGCAAAATCATTCAGCCCTTGATCAATATCTTTATTTTCAATAAAGTCATACAAGGGATTCATACCCGCTAGCAAACCATCCATATTTAATGTTTCGCCTGGTGTGCTTGGTGTAAAATGCCGTCTGTGATAGTCTACGTTCAAAACATGCAATTCAGCATCAAAAAATTGCACAAAGTCCCTGATTTTATTTACGGGCGTACTGTCAACAACCGCTTCAAGGTCTGTTGCCAATCCCACTTTCTTAAATGGTTTGAAATGTATTCCGGGTGGGATAACAAAAACGGGTACCCCCACTTTTGAAATTACTGATATAGAATTGCTTCCCATAAAAAACCTTCCCGCACCAGTTGTACCCCTTGTACCCATTACAATTGCAAATGGTGACAAAGTTTTTGTAAGTTTTGCAATTTCTTCACCAACATCCCCCAACCGGCTTTCTGTAAATATGTTCAGTTTTCCAGCAGTAATTGTTTGAAGGTTATTTTTGAGTTCAGCCAATTTATTCTCACTTATTTCTCTTATTTCATCTAGCGAAATTGTTACTAGAGGAACCTCTGAAAAACTTATGGGAAGTTGATATACGTTTACCAACATCAGGTTTGTTCCCATGGCTGTAGCCATGTCTGTTGCATATTTTATTGCATTGTCTGATATGGCAGAAAAATCAGTGGGAGCGATAATTAATTTCATCGTAAGTTTTTTCAAACTTATTCTACCTTCTGGTTTTAATATATGACCTCTGTAATTTCTACCTATGATTCATATCATTTACTCAACAAGTAATATTTAATTCTTCTGCTGGCATCTTCTCTTACATCAACGTAAAACAGGTTGATATCACCCGCATGGTAATTTTTATTTCTATATAAAAAAGAACCAGGAAATCTTGGATGTGACACCCAAAGTGCGTTTCCCTCGGCTTGGCTATTTTGTGTTTTTGTATATACTTTATTTAGGTTATACAATACTGCACCCTTTTGTAATGATTTATCTGCTATTTCATTTGTTGTTTTCCAGGTAACTGGATTGACAACCACAATACTGGTGTCAAGCCTGTTTACCCACTCACCCGTATAATCCTTTCTGTATGTTCTCCAGCTTACATAACATCCAGTTTTTGTGCTATCTGTGCAGACGGGTATTTTTTCATAGCTATCTTTTCTTACCCCCATTCCTATTAGATATGCACATACCAAACGACCCGAGAGTTCCTTGCCATCAAAGAATTCTTTCAATAACCGGGTTGCATGAGTTGTTCCCTGGCTATGTGAAGCAATTATAATTGGCCTACCATTGTTTTCATTTTTTAGATAATATAAAAATGCATTTTTCACATCTTCATAAGCAAGATTAAAGGCTGCATATTTCGATGCGCTATCCTTCTCGCTATACATGCCAATATGTGCCTGCCGATATCGGGGAGCAAAAACCCTTGCATTTTCATTGAAAGCCGAAGCTTGATAAATGATGGGTGAATAATCAGTTTTATAATTGATGTAAGGATCATCAATTTTGGCGTTATCGTTTCCGTTTTCTCTAGTACCTAGCAATGTTGTGGGGTGTAAATAAAATACATCTGCTTGTTTTTCTTTTTCTTCAGTTCTCAGTGGAAATGGGATGGTATCAGACGGATCTTTCTTGGCGGGATGCGCAGCCCAGTATTCTATTTTACCATAATCTGGTACACCCGTTTGACTTGTGAACGCAGCTTCTCCCGAATAAGATGTGATTTTTGGAGAGCATGAGAACATTGTGAAAACAACCAAAAGAATACAAAATACCCTATCCATTTAATTTCTATTTATAATTCAAAATTATGTTTGTTATTTTTACCCAACAATCTTTTTTATCATGAACATACCAGTTGTTGATCTTCATCATTTTATAAACGGCACCAAAGAAGAAAAAGTCCAATTTGCATCTATTCTCGGCAAGGCCTTTGAAGAGGTTGGCTTTGTTTCGGTTAAAAATCATGGTATACCCGATGAACTCATCAACAGCCTCTATGCTACTGTTAAAGAATTTTTCAGCTTATCTGAACAAGATAAAAGATCATACGAAATTGCGGGTCTTGCCGGTCAACGTGGCTATACTTCTTTTGGTAAGGAACATGCCAAAGGGAGTGATGCGCCTGACCTTAAAGAGTTTTTCCAATATGGCCAAATTATTGAAAAAGGTGTTGAGTCCCCAGAGTCATACCCGGACAATGTTAAAGTCACGCGTCCCGAAAATTTCAATGCTTTCTTTGAAAAAGCATATAGAGCATTTGAAGTATCTGGTAGCGCCTTACTTTCTGCCATCGCCATACACCTTCAATTGGACGACAGTTTTTTTGACGAACACATTCACCTTGGTAACAGTATCCTTCGCGCCATCCACTATCCTCCCATTTTGCACGAACCTAAATCAGCCATTCGTGCCGAACAACATGAAGACATCAATTTGATTACACTATTGGTTGGAGCGTCTGCTGATGGACTTGAAATTTTAAGCAAAGAAGGTGAGTGGCTGCCGGTAAAAGCTGGTCCAGGTGAAATTGTAGTCAATGTTGGCGATATGTTGCAACGCCTTACGAATGACAGGTTAAAAAGTACTACCCACAGGGTGGTCAACCCTCCAAGAGAACTGTGGCATAGTTCACGTTTTTCTATTCCATTTTTCCTTCATCCCCGAAGCAACATGTCCCTTGCTTGTTTATCTTCTTGTATTTCTGAAAGCCATCCCAAACTATATGAAGATTATACAGCTGGTTTTTATCTTGACGAACGTCTCAGAGAAATAGGTCTAAAAAAATAATCCTTGCGATTTTCAAAGCATTTCCCCTTTTTCCGTGATGTTTTGCTTTTCAGCTTATCAGCCTTTGGTGGCCCTCAGGCCCAGTTTGGGATGATGATTAAATTTTTTGTTGAAAAGCACCCCTATGTTTCACTCAAGGATCTTGTCAACATCAATGCTTTTTGCCAATTGATGCCCGGTGCAACAATAACGCAAACTGTTTCTCTTATTGGCTATCGTAAGGGTGGTGTTTGGGTAGCTATTGTTAGTTTGCTGATCTGGGCCACGCCCGCAGTTATTTTGATGTCTGCCCTTTCTTTTGTTTTATCCGGTAAAAACATTGCTTTTCTTCAACACCTTCGCTTCATCCAGCCCATGGCCCTTGGTTTTCTTGCTTTTGCCTCTATTAAAACATATTCAATGATTGACACCAAACAAAAATGGTTTATTGTTTTTGTTTCAGCCATTGTCACCTATGCTCTTTTCACAACACCATGGGTTTTCCCAATTGTTTTAGTTTGTGGCGGGTTGATGGGTTTAACAAAAAAACCTATCACTACACTGACAGTTTCGATTGCCAAGCGCCTTCAAATTTTTCCTGCTATTCTTTTTGCCTCTCTTTTTCTTTTGGCTGGATACCTCTCTGAAACAGCACGAAAACATTCTTGGGAACACAGAACACCCTACAACGTATTTGAAAACATGTACCGTTTCGGCAGCATCGTATTTGGTGGTGCAGATGTACTCATTCCGGTGATGTACAACCAATATGTGGTCAGACCATCGACGGATAGAATCAAAAGATCAAACAAGGATGCCATCAGTATTGACCGTGATGTTTTTTTATCTGCATCAGGAGTTGTTCGTGCCATACCAGGACCCGCTTTTTCTATCAGTGCTTTCATTGGTGGAGTGTCGATGAGCGATAGGGGCTGGGGGTATCAAATACTAGGATGTTTTTTGGCCGCAACGGGAATTTTTTTACCAACTTTTTTATTGGTTATTTTTTTCTATCCTTTCTGGGAAAACATCCAACAGTACAGCAGGGTTCAGCATATGATGGCTGGTGTAAACGCAGCTGTTGTGGGTATCATGACCGCCAGCATCATTTATCTTTTTAAGGATACTGTTGTTCCTTTTGTTGATAAGCCCCTTCTTGATACAATACTTTTCTTTTCTGTTTTTTGTACAACTTTTTTCTTGCTTTATCACACCCGAATTGCCGCCCCATTGATTGCGCTCGGTTGTTTGTTGTTGGGGTTTCTATAGAAAGTTCTACTTGTAATATCCGCTTTTCAGAATTTCTTCATTCACTGTTTCGGGGACCATATACCTGATGGATTGACCTGCAGCAACCAATTTCCTGATGATGGTAGATGAGATATCCAACATGGGAGCATTGAGAACGGTTGCTTTTTTTGCAGCGTCTTCAGCAATCGAAAACCCGGGTCTCAGGTAAACGAGAATGGGGTATCTTTTTTGAAGCACCTCTCCGCTTTTCCATTTTGCAATATTTTGATAACTGTCTGATCCCATGATTACATTAAAACTATTCTCGGGATATTTTTCCTCTAGGTAGGTGAGTGTGTCAATTGTGTAAGATGGCCTTGGAAGAGAGAATTCAATGTCAGAAGCCTTCAGTTTTGTTTCTCCCTCGATGGCCCGTTGCACCAGGTGGAGGCGATGATACTCGTTCAACAATGTACCATTTTGTTTGAAAGGGTTTTGTGGACTGACGACAAACCAAATCTGATCCAGCGCCGTATGTTGTAAAATATGGGTGGCAATGATCAGGTGACCATTGTGAATAGGATTGAAAGACCCAAAATACAGTCCAATTTTCATAAGCAAATGAAAATCAATGATTTGTGATTATTTAATCTCTACCATTATAGTATCTGCCTCGCTGATGCGCAAGCTTACCTGGTATCCGGCCACCATTACTGAAATAGGATCGCCCATAGGGGCTATTTGTTCTACAGTAATTTCTTCTCCCGGAAGAAAGCCCATTTCCATCAGTTTCAATACCAGTTCCTCGTCTTCGAGAGAACAGATGATTGCTTTTTGTCCGACCGCTAGTGCTGAAAGTTTTTTCTGCATGTTCAATTCTAAGAGGTGCAAAGCTACTTCCCTTCGGTGGATTTCTTGTACTTTTATTCTCTTTCTATGAACGATATACATCTCTTTTGCCTGAAGCCCGTGCATGTACTGAAACAGCGAAACCGCCTGAAATCATTTCTTGGCAGTACGGCCGAATCCACCAAGCGACCACTGGGTTCGCTCAATATCATTTTTTGCAGTGATGAGTATTTGCTCGGGATTAACCGAGATTTTCTTCAACACGATTACTATACAGATATCATCACTTTTGATCTTTCTGCCTCCCGCAAAGCGCCCCTCGAAGCAGAGTTGTACATCAGTATTGATCGGGTAAAAGAAAACGCAGCAACCTTGGGTCAGCCTTTTTACAGAGAGTTGCATCGTGTCATCTTCCATGGTTTGCTTCATTTGTTGGGCTATAAGGATAAACAGAAAAAAGACAAGGCCCTGATGAGACAAATGGAGGAGCGATTGTTGGATGAGTATTTTCTTTAGGGCTTAAGGGTTGGGCAGTTTTGGGGTTTAGTGCCTCTATGGGGAGTTGGTGATTTTAAAAACAACCAGGGTTTCTAGAACATACTTGATCAGCCAAACACTTTTTAAACAAACACAGCTTTTGCGTTAGAAGCGTCCGAGTGTTCCACGTGGAACACATTGTGTGGTTGAATCAATATCCTTGCTTGTGGTTTTATGCTCCCCTTTTGCCAGGTTTCACTCCTTTATAATTGATTGCTCTGCATGGGAGTTTTGGTTTGACCAACCCAAATGATGGTGATGCCGACCCAAGATTTTCAACCCAAAAGAATTTAATCTTTGTATTGGGGCCTTTCCACCAAAGGGGCTTACCGGGTGCATCCCTGGTGAAGGGCGATTGTTCCAAGTGGAACACATTGTGTGATTGAATCAAAAGCCTTGCTTATGTATTAATGCCCCCTTTTGCCAGGCCTCACTCCTTTATAATTGATTGCTCTGCATGGGAGTTTTGGTTTGACCAATTCAAATGCTTTGTATTGGGGCCTATCCACCAAAGGGGCTTACCGGGTGCATCCCTGGTGAAGGGCGATTGTTCCACGTGGAACACATTCTGTGATTGAATCAAAAAACCCCGCTTATGTATTAATGCCCCCTTTTGCCAGGTTTCACTCCTTTATAATTGATTGCTCTGCATGGGAGTTTTGGTTTGACCAATTCAAATGCTTTGTATTGGGGCCTATCCACCAAAGGAGTTTATTGGGTGCATCCC
>CANHSD010000138.1 GCA_947463105.1 Chitinophagaceae bacterium | reverse complement strand
GATGAAACAAATAAAGAATATCATTTTTGATCTCGGTGGTGTGTTGATAGATTGGAATCCAGAGTATATGTACAAAAAGATCATCACCGATGATCGTGAAAGAAAAGATTTTTTGGATAACATTTGTACAATGTCTTGGAATGAAGAGCAGGATGGTGGCAGAAGTATACAAGAAGCCAATGATTTACTCCTTTCTTTATACCCCGATAAGAGCGATTATATCCTTGCATTTTATAAAAGATGGGAAGAGATGCTCAACGGACCTATTGAAGGCACTGTTGAGGTTCTTAAGCTGCTTAAATCAAATAATCAACACCGGATCTATGCACTCACTAACTGGAGTGCCGAAACTTTCCCACGTGCTTTAGAATTATTTGATTTTTTACACTGGTTTGATGGTCGCATTGTATCTGGTGAAGAAAAAACAAGAAAACCTTTTCTTGAAATTTATGAGTTAACCTTATCCAGGTTTGGAATAGATGCTTCTGAAACTTTATTTATTGATGATAACCTCAGAAATATCAAAGCTGCTGAAGTTTGTGGTATACAATGTATTCATTTTAAATCTCCAGCACTTCTGATCGATGAGCTTAAAAAAAGAGCAGTGATTTAATCAACTTAACAGCTGATATGCTATAAAACTCAGTAGATAAGCCAATCCTGTCATATAAATCAATTGAATGATGGGCCATTTCCAGGAACCTGTTTCTCTTTTAACAATTGCTAGTGTACTCATGCATTGCATTGCCAGAAGATAAAATATCAACAGGGAATACCCTGTAGCTGTTGTATATACCGGACTTCCATCAGCTCTTTTTGCAGCATGCATTTTACTCCTTAACGTTTCACTGTTTTCATCAGCATTCTCTCCCACACTATACAAGGTTGCCATCGTACCAACAAAAACTTCTCTTGCAGCAAATGATGTAATTAAAGCAATTCCTATTTTCCAATCATATCCCAATGGTCTAATAACTGGTTCTATACTACGCCCCATGATTCCAGCATAAGAATTTTCCAGCAATGCTGATGATTTTTCCGCCTGGTATCTGGTCTCATTAACAGGATCATTTTTAATCAATATTGCATATTTTTCTTCAATATTATTTCTTTTTTCAGTTGGCCCAAAGGAACTAAAAGCCCATAAAACCAAAGAAATGATCATGATTACTTTTCCTGCATCAAATACAAAAACCTTGGCTTTTTCAACCATTGTATAGAGAATGTTTTTCCAGCGGGGTTGTCTATACACAGGAAGTTCAAGTATAAAAAAACTTTTTTCTTTTATCTTGATGAACAAGTTCATCACATAAGAAACCAATAATGCAATTACAATGCCTAACACATATAATCCCATTAAAACCATCCCCTGTAAACTTATTATTCCCAGAATATTTTTATTTGGAACTACCAATGACGCTAAAATCGTAAATACGGGCAAACGTGCACTACAACTCATGAAAGGAGTTACCATGATAGTAAGCAATCTTTCTTTTTTATTTTCAATATTTCTTGCACTCATGATTGCTGGTACAGCACAAGCAAAACCACCAATCATGGGCATTACACTTTTTCCATTCAATCCAACCCTTCTCATAATCCTGTCTGAAAGAAAACTAATCCTGGCCATGTATCCTGTATCTTCCAGCAGGGTTATCAACCCAAATAAGATCATGATTTGAGGAACAAAAACAAGTATTCCACCTAACCCAGCCAGTATTCCATTGACTACAATGTCTGCAATCCAACCACTTGGCAAAACAGAGCCCAACCAGCCACCCAACAACCCAACTCCCGATTCTATCAAATTCATTGGATATTCTGCAACCCAAAAGACAGACTGGAATAAAATAAATAACACAACACCCATGATGAGGTACCCCCAGGTTCTGTGTAAAAAGAAATGATCAAGCTGTTCAGAGAATAGTTTTCTTTTTTCAATACTCTCTTCTTCAACGGATTTGAGCATTACCTGTCTTATCTTTTGATACCTGAGTTGAATATCTTCAGCCTGTATTTTTGTATGGTTGAATTTGTATTTTTGCTCGATTGCTTCAATCTTTTCTTGTATGCCAGACCCTAATTCAAAAGATTCATGATTAATCAGGTGATGAATGGCACCATAATTCCCAAGGTTGGGAATCAATTCTTTCATCTCACCAATTGCCTCTTTAGCCAAATCTTCAATAGGGAAGAAATCCTGACCGGCAACCTCAATATTGAACATTTGAGAAACAGTTGACTTCAGTTGTTCAATTCCTTTTCCTGTCCTCGCATTCACCAAGACTACAGGTACCTGCATTTCCCTGGATAAACAATCAACATCTATTTTTATGCCCCTTTTTTTGGCCAGATCAACCATGGTCAGTGCAACAACTACAGGAATTTTCAAGTCAATTACCTGTGATACATACAGTAGATTTCTTCTAAGATTACTGGCATCTACCACAACAACAGCCAGATCAATGGATTCACCCTTTTCTGGTGTCATCAATTGTTTATAAGAAACCCATTCATCGCTCCTTCTTGGATATAAACTATAGGTTCCAGGTAAATCAAGTACTATACATTCCTGCTTATTAGGCAATGTAAAACCACCTTCTTTTTTTTCAACGGTTACACCTGGAAAATTACCCACTTTTTGCCTTAATCCAGTCAATAGATTGAACAGGGAACTTTTTCCACTGTTAGGATTACCAATTAGGGCTATATTAGGCTTATTTCCAATCATCAATTACCCTCAAAGGTACATGCATTTGTAGCCACCCCCTTACGAAAACAGTAAAAAGCCCATCTTTAGACAGTTATTTTAATACATCCATACAACTACACTAAATTTGCTTAAAATTCACCCAATGTTCAGGATATTAATCCCCCTTCTTTTATTGTCTCAATTTGCTTCAGCACAAAAATTAAAAAAAGCTGACAGAGAAATTGTACAATATTTACAGCAACAAGTTGGCTACCTTTCTTCAGATGAACTCAAGGGAAGAAGAGCGGGTGATCCTGGTGAAATATTGGCTTCTGAATTCATTGCTTCAAAGTTTAAAGAAATTGGCCTTACTCCTAAAGGAGATAATAATAGTTTTTTTCAGCATTTTACCATCAATGATGGAAAAGAATTATCAAAGGACACTGATTTAAGGTTAAATGGCAAGGTACTTAAAGCCGGTGTTGATTTTTTTCCTCTTTCAAATTCTCCCGCAGCATCCATCAATGCAGAATCTTCGCCCTCTTTAAATGAAAAGGGCCAGCCATGGATGGTTGATCTCGCAGAAGCAATACGGGAAAACAAAGAAAACCCACATTTTGACGTTGCTAATTTGTTGACTGAAAAAATGCTCAAAGCCAAAGAAAAAGGGGCTTCTGCTGTTATTTTTTTCAATTCTTCTTCTTTGGAAGACAAAATCAAATTCGACCCAAAAGACAGGTCAGAAACTGCACCTTTGCCTGCCGCATATATCAACACCAACGCACAAAAGCAACACCTTAATGATGCTTCCTCCTCCTATCAAATTTCTGCCAACCTTTTGATCACGCCAAAAATTCGAAAGTCAAGAAACGTGATTGGTTATTTAGACAACAATGCACCTTATACCATTGTAATAGGGGCACATTTTGATCACCTCGGTTATGGTGAAGATGGAAATTCAATGATCAGGACAGGAGATCTCGGTATTCACAATGGTGCTGATGATAATGCTAGTGGAACATCCTCTATGATTGAACTGGCCTTTCTTTTGAAAAACAGCAAAGCAAAACAATACAACTATCTGTTCATTGCTTTTTCTGCAGAAGAATTGGGGCTTAATGGATCGAAATATTTTGTAGAGCATCCATCAGTTCCCTTGAACAGCATTAATTACATGATCAACATGGACATGGTAGGGCGAATGAACGACAGTACCAAAACAATAACGGTTGGTGGATATGGAACATCTCCTTCTTGGAAAACCATGATTGAATCTGTTAAGAAAAAGGATTTTATGATGAGGTTTGATTCCAGTGGTACAGGACCCAGCGACCATTCTTCATTTTATAGAAAAGATATACCAGTTCTTTTCTTTTTCACCGGCCTTCATTCTGATTACCATAAACCCAGTGATGATGCAGATAAAATCAATTATGTTGGCATGTTAAAAATTATTCGTTTTATCCAACAAATGATTGAAGCCAATAAAAATAACCAAAAACTAACCTTTACCAAAACAAGAGAACAACAAACATCTACTTCAGCAAGATTCAGTGTTAGTATGGGTATTATGCCAGATTACTCCTATACGGGTTCAGGAGTTAGGGTAGATGGCGTTTCAGAAAATAGACCCGCAAAAAAAGCAGGAATTCTTCCAGGAGATATTGTCAAACAATTAGGGGAACACAAAACATCATCAGTTGAATCTTATATGCAAGCCTTATCTAAATTCAAGAAAGGGGATACAACCACAACCATTGTTTTAAGAGGTGACAAAGAAATTATTTTTGAAATTGTTTTCTAATGAAACTAAGGCTTGATGACGATAAAATGTCTGATAACTTTTTTGAGGACACAAAAATACTCGGTATTGTTTGTACATTAAAAAATTATCACTTTTGTTGGCATATAGAAAAGGCTTTACAAATTGACTTTCAAACTGCACCCGACCTACAGATTGGAATGGAAAAAAACAAAAGATCATATTCTTTTACCGTATATGAGTTTTTGCATCCTGTTTCGGCAAAGGAACATTTTCTTTATAGCAACAAACACGATGGAGAATTTCTTTTACCAGAGATGCAACATTTGGATTTCATCTGGTTGATCAGGGATTCATTTCAAGATCAATTATATTTTAACAACCTACAACAACAGCTCAGGGCTTTACCAGGAGTTCAACTTGTAACAGAAGTAGCACACGAAAAAATAAAATCAAGAGATAATTTACAACGATAATTTATGTGGGAAGAAAAAGAAAATACCCTTTACAGAAAATTTGTATTCAAGAACTTTATTGAAGCCTTTGCTTTTATGACAAAGGTTGCTATACTTGCTGAAAAGCACAACCATCACCCTACTTGGAAAAACACATGGAATACAGTAGAGATTTGGCTTTCAACCCATGACGCAGGTAACATTGTTACTAAAAAAGACCTTGAACTTTCAAATGCAATAGACGCACTTTAATTAAGGTAGCGTTTTATTTACACGGAAACAGCAAATTCTCCCGATTCGGTTATTTCTCCAATGGGTGTAGTTCTTTCTCCTAAACCGTTTTGTTTAAGCTGTTCTATTACTTCATGTATTGAATCTTTTGCCACTGCAATCAACAAGCCTCCACTCGTTTGCGGATCTGCCAATATGTTTTTTTGTAACAGCCTGTTCTTTTCATCGTGAAAGTGAACTTTGTGTCCATAACTATCCCAGTTCCTGTTTGTTCCTCCAGGAACAGATCCCATTTCGACATAATCAATCAAACGATCTGTTATCAATGGAACGGACTCAAAATTTATCTTGGCCGACTTACCACTTCCTTCTGCCATTTCAATGAGGTGGCCCAATAGACCAAACCCTGTAACATCTGTCATTGCATGCACACCAGCTATTTTGCTCAAAACAGCACCAATTTTATTCAGTTGCATCATTTGATCAGCAGCCAATGTTTTATCATCTTCTTTCAAAATGTTCTTTTTTTCTGCAGTTGTTAAAATTCCAACACCTATTTTCTTTGTTAAGAATAAGATGTCTCCTTTTTGGGCCGTATTGTTTTGTTTTAAATGGTTGATGTCAACCAAGCCATTCACAGCCAAACCAAAAATAGGTTCTGGTGAATCGATGCTGTGCCCACCAGCCAATGGTATTCCAGCTTCTAGACAAATGCTTTTACTTCCTTCAATAACCCTTCTTGCAACCAATGGAGACAACAGATTGATAGGCCATCCAAGGATAGCAATTGCCAATATAGGATCTCCACCCATTGCATAGACATCACTAATGGCATTGGCTGATGCTATTCTTCCAAAGTTATAAGGATCATCAACAATGGGCATAAAAAAATCAGTTGTTGAAATCAATGCCTTTCCATTTTGTAAATCATATACCGCTGCATCATCTTTACTATGGTTGCCAACAATCAACCGATCATTGTCTGGCATACTAAAACTGGATTGCAATATTTCATCCAATATTTTAGGAGAAATTTTACAACCACATCCTGCACCGTGGGAATATTGCGTCAGCTTAATCTCTTCCATTTTTTTGTTTTAAAATTAGCTTTGCGTTTTCTTCATCATTCACTCGCTCTGCCAATATAACCAGAATTTTTGGTTTAGGTTCTTGCCTGTTTTCTAGTCCTTTTCTATATTGCTTATCATAGTATTTCAACAAAATATCAAAACAACCATGAAAGTTTTTTTCTTCTAATGCTGAAATTGCTGTTTTGGTTTCAAGGCCTCCCAACCTTTTTTGTATTCTCAAAATAGCATCCCGCAATGCTGTCAAATCCAGTGTCCCATATGTGTCTACCAAATAATCTAATCTTGCTTGAAAAGGGATATCCATAAATACAATTTCACATTTCCTCATGTGTGTCCACATGTTTTGTGGAATATTTACCGTTCCAATGCGCTGGCTTTCATCTTCCAACCATATCTTTCTATTGGGGTACTTTTCCAATGCTATTTTAATAGCAATAGCAAGTTTGTTTTCAAACATCTCCTGGCTCGGCTGTTTGGGCAAGCCAATGTTTCCAAACGCCGATCCCTTATGTCCAGCCAGTCCTTCAAGGTCTACCACTGGCTCATTCTTCGTTTTCAACGATTGCAATACAATTGTTTTTCCTGAACCAGTATTGCCTCCCAATATTTTGAACGGATGTTGCCTATCAAGGCCATCAAGTACCCAATTCCTGAATGCCTTGTAACCGCCAATAAGCGTGAACACCTTAAAGCCATAAAGATCAAGTAACCAAGCAACGGCCGCACTTCTCATTCCCCCTCTCCAACAATGCACCAACACAGTCTTTTCATCTGGGTTTCTTCCTTTTATCAACCCCTCTGCCAACAACAACATTTCTTTCATTTTTGGACCAAAAAAATCAAGGCCCCGCTTTATGGCATCTTCTCTGGACTGTTGTTTGTATATGGTGCCAACAACAGCACGTTCATCATCGTTGAAAAGGGGAATAGATGATGCTCCTGGAATATGTGCATGCGCATATTCTGCATCGCTTCTTACGTCAATG
>CANHSD010000137.1 GCA_947463105.1 Chitinophagaceae bacterium | reverse complement strand
TTGATGAAAATACCGGACTTTCCTATTCTGAGTGAATATCCAGTTGATGCAAACGTCAAGGCTGGCGAGGCAATATTGGTACTCGGTAGTTCAATAACGATGGAATGTTCCGGCCCAGGCAGGATGGAAACTGAATGGACGGTTACGTTGGTCATGCCTGATGGGAGGATGATCTTGTATCCTCCCGAAATCCGTTCATTGTCAATGATGACATCATCAGTGGGCAAGGGAATCCCATCGGGAAACCAATTGCGCCCATTGCTCCAAAGGCTGTCGAGGCCCTCCCCATCCCATTTTTTCTGTCCCACTGCGGATGCTGACAAAGCCAGCATTATCAATTGCATCATGATCCATCCTCCTCTTTTCATATCCCTTCACATTGATTGGACAGCAAGGTATTAACAGAGCTTTCGCTTAAAAAGGTTTTTACACCATGATTTTTCTGTTATTTTCACGACTTCTTGTAATCTTGCAGTTGAATATGTTCACCATCATCCGAAAAGAGTTGCGCCAGTTTTTCAGTGGCTTGTTGGGCTACCTGACCATTGGGGTATTTTTATTGATTACCGGGATCCTGCTGTTTATCATTCCTGAATCGGGGATCCTTGATGCCGGCTATGCAAGCATGGATTCATTTTTTGCAATCGCCCCTTATATCATGCTTTTTTTGATACCGGCCATCACCATGAAAAGTTTCAGTGATGAATACCGGAATGGCACGTTTGAAATTTTGAAAACATCTCCACTTCCGATAAGGTACCTTGTATTGGGAAAGTTTTTTGCCGCAATGGCATTGGTCTTGATAACCTTGTTGTGCACCCTGGTTTATGTGTACAGCCTGTCTGTATTATCCACTGATGGCATCGACACCGGTGGAATAGCGGGGGCTTATATCGGATTGTTCCTGCTTTGCGGTATCTATGTGGCGATAGGACTTTTTACCAGCAGCATCCAACAAAATGCAGTAACTGCATTTTTGCTCAGTGCCTTTCTCTGTTATGTTGCCTATGCTTTGTTTTCATCGCTTGCAACAATTGAAGCCTGGAAGTCTTTGGGGTATTACATTTCATTGATCGGCATCAAATACCATTTTGAAAATGTCAGCAGGGGTTTTATTGACAGCCGAGACCTGGTTTATTTTCTGTCTGTCATATCCTTGTTCATCTACCTGACCATCACCAAAATCAAATTAAAGAAGTGATGATCAGAAAAATACAAAATATCCGCAGCTGGTTCTTGCCTTTGTTGGTCATCGCAGCAGTAAACCTTTTGTCCTATTTTTTCCATGCAGGGATTGACCTGACCGCAGAAAAGCGATTTACCCTAGCCCCTTCCACCAAGGCCATGGTGGCCAGTTTGGCTGAACCGCTTGCGTTGACCGTTTACCTGAAAGGAGACATTCCTGCTGGTTTCAAAAGGCTGGCCAATGCTGCGGAAGAAATGGGTTCATCGTTCAGGGCCATCAGCAACGGAAAATTTGAGGTTGTTTTTGAAAGGCCTGGAGAAGGACTGGGAGATACAGCGAAAGCCATCCTGTTTGACTCCCTGCAACGGATGGGCATCAACCCTACCAATGTAAAAGCACAGGAGAAAAAAGGAGAGCAGAGCGAAGAAACCCTTGTCTTTCCTGGGGCCGTATTGACGGGCAGCAACGGCGCCATTGGCATTGATTTTCTGGAAGGACAAAGCAACCTCAACGGATTGGAATCCCTGAACAATGCTGAGGCTTTGATGGAATACAAACTGGCCAAGGCCATGATGTTGCTGACGCGTGACACCATTCCATTGGTGGGATACCTGACGGGCAATGGCCAACCCCTTGACCTTAGTGTTTACGACCTTGTTGAAAAGGTCTTAAGGAAGGACCATCGTTTCAGGATTTTGCCGATAGACAGCGTTGCCTATATTCCTGATGAGTTTGCGGCCCTTGTGATTGCAAAGCCAACCAAGCCATTCAATGCTACACAGAAATTGAAAATTGATCAATACATCATGCATGGTGGCAAACTGCTTTGGGCGGTAGACAATCTCTATGCCAACATGGACAGCCTCCAGCGCAGCAGCGGATCTTTTGTAGCCTTTGACCTGGGCTTGGAGTTGGATGAACAGCTGTTCAAATATGGTGTTCGGATCAACCGGGATTTGCTGCAAGACCTGGAATGCGACAAGGTTCCATCAGTGATTGGCAGCATTGGCGACAAACCTCAAATTGAACTCTTGCCCTGGCCGTATGCACCGCTCTTGAGAAATACCGGGGATCATCCCATTTCAAAGAACCTTGATTTTGTGCTTTCTTCCTTTCCCCAGTCCATCGATACTGTTTCAGCACCAGGCATTCGCAAACAGGTGATCCTGGGTTCATCTTCCTATTCACGAACCTTGCAAACACCTGCCTTGGTAGAGTGGAGAAGCATCAAGACCGAAGAAGATCTCACGCAGTTCAATAAAAAAAACAAGGCTGTGGCGGTGCTGCTCGAGGGCAAATTCCGTTCTGCACTGGCCAACAGAATTTCATCAGCAGAACTCCAGCAATTGGCAGTTGAATACAAAAGACCATTCCTTTCTGCTGCCGCTTCAGACAACAGCATGATTGTCATTTCAGATGCAGATATTTTAACGAATGCTGTCAGCCAGCAGGATGGCCCCATGGCCATGGGCATGAACAGCTATACCCGGCAACAGTTTGCCAACCGTGATTTCATCAGCAACTGCCTATTTTACCTCACAGGAGGTGCTTCCATCATGGAGGCCCGTTCAAAGACCTTCAGGCTGCGCTTGTTGGACAAGGAACAACTGGAAAACGACAAGTTATTTTGGCAAATGCTCAACATCCTTCTGCCACTTGTTTTTCCATTGGCATTGTATTTTATGTATGGCTTTTTACGGAAAAGAAAATATGCCATGCGGGGATAACCCATTGGCATGTGGGAATGATTATCTTTGTTCCCTAACAATTGATTTTCAACATGACCGTTGACCAGATTACTTACCTGACTTTTGGCGTTGTGCTTTTGGGTGCATTGGTGCTTGACCTTGGACTGATGAGCAAGAAGAACGCATCCATCAGCATGAAAAAAGCCTTGTGGCAAACCATTTTTTGGGTTGGTCTTTCTGTAGCGTTCTGTGTTTTTTTATGGTTCGAAAAAACACCCATGGTGGCCACCAAATTTTTTACCGCCTACCTCATGGAATGGTCCCTGAGCATTGACAATATTTTTGTTTTCATCCTGATCTTCACTTATTTCAGGGTCAAGGAAACAGATGCGGGTCGTGCACTGTTGATTGGCATTCTTTTGGCGATTGTTTTCCGCATCATTTTCATTGCGGTGGGCATTGAATTGATAGACCGTTTTCATTGGATTCTCTATCTGTTTGGTTTCTTTCTGTTGTATACCGGATATCATTTGTTCGTCAAGAAAGATGAGGCTGAATTTGATCCGGGGGAGACCAAGATCTACAAGGTGATCAACAAGTTTTTCAGGGTAACCACGGTTGAGCCAGAGGGCCGTTATTTTCTGAATCATCATGGAAAGTTCTATTTTACTTCATTGGCCGTTGTGGTCTTGATGCTGGCGGCAGTGGACATTGCATTTGCACTTGATTCGATTCCTACGGTGGTTTCACTGGTCAGGGAAAACGCTAAAGCCCATTTTACTTCAGATGATATTTTGGTGATCTATTCTTCCAATATTTTTGCACTGCTTGGCTTGAGATCACTTTTCTTTTTGTTAAAGGGTGCAGTGGATAAATTTGACTATCTGCAACAAGGCATCGCGGTTGTCCTGATCTTTATTGGCGTAAAAATGCTGATTGAGTTTTTTGGCATCCACATCAACATCCTTGTTTCATTGGGCGTAATCATCGCATGTCTTTCTGGTGCTATATTGTATTCCATAAGGGTAAACAGGCAAAAGGCCATACAGGGAAAATAACCACCATGAAAGTCCATCCTGTAGCACATATCAGCAGCTTGATGGGTACCACAATGACAGGAAATTCCTCTGGGTCATTTGTTGAACATTTGTTGATTGACAGCCGGAAACTTGTATTTCCTCCAACAACCTTGTTTTTTGCCATCAAGACCGAACAGGGCGATGGTCATCAATACATTGATGAACTTTATCGGGAAGGGGTAAGGAATTTTGTGGTTTCCACTGTTCCTGATCTTGCATCCTTTCCTGAGGCCAGGTTTTTATTGACGGATAACGTTGTGGCATCCCTGCAAAAGCTGGCCGCTATACACCGAAAACAATTTGAATTTCCTGTCATTGGAATAACAGGCAGCAATGCAAAGACCATTGTAAAAGAATGGCTCAATCATTTGTTGCAACAGGAAAAGAACATTGTCAGGTCTCCCCGCAGTTTCAATTCACAGTTGGGTGTTCCACTCAGCATTTGGCAGATGCAGGCTAACCATGAGCTGGGTATTTTTGAAGCGGGTATTTCCCAGGCTGGTGAAATGGACAGGCTTCAAAAAATGATCCTTCCGGATATTGGTTTGTTGACCAATATTGGGGAGGCCCATGGCGAAGGGTTTGATTCCATCAAGGATAAATTATCAGAGAAGCTGCAACTGTTTCGCGATGCCCAATTGCTGGTCTATTGCAAAGACCATGCGTTGGTGGATGCGGCTGTTCAGCAGATGCTCCTAGAGGGTGGCCTGCGATCTGCATTATCCTGGGGAACCCATCCTGGTGCAGATGTTTTGGTTTCCTATCATGCAATGGCAGGACGAACCATCGTCTCTGTTGATTACAAAGGAAACAACCACGGTTTTTCTATTCCCTATATCGATCCTGCTGCCATAGAAAATGCATTGCACTGTTTTGCCCTTTGTCTGCACCTTGGGTTGCAAGACCAGGTCATTCCGAGGATGCATGATCTTCCGCCACTCTCTATGCGGCTGGAAATGAAACAGGGGCAGCATGGATTAACCATCATCAATGACAGTTATAATGCTGACCTGAGCGGGCTCATGAGCGCCCTTGATTTTTTAGGACTGCAACATCCCTCTCGTGAGAGGGTGGCCATTCTTTCAGATGTTTCAGGCATCGCAGGCGATGCCCGGCTGGCCTATGAAAAACTGGCATCCTACCTCCAGTTAAAAAACATCATTACGCTCTATGCCATTGGAGAACAGTTCCATGCCTTTGCCAATTGTTTTGATCATCCGTCCCTGAAGGTTTTTTATTTCAAGGATACAGAAGCTTTGTTGCACCATCTTCATGGGATAGTCTTCAGGGATCAGGTGGTCTTGATAAAAGGGGCAAGGTCATTTCATTTTGAAAAGGTGAGCCATTTTCTGGAAAGCAAGAACCATCGAACCAGGCTTGAAATTGATCTCTCCAGTGTTGCACAGAACTTGAACCAGTTCAAAGCGGGGTTAAAGCCATCTACAAGGATCATGGCCATGGTCAAGGCTTTTTCATATGGGGCAGGCAGCTATGAAATGGCCAGCCTGCTTCAGTTTCACCATGTCAACTCTATTGCAGTGGCCTATGTTGATGAAGGCGTTGAATTGAGAAAAGCGGGCATCCGGATGCCCATCATGGTCATGAATACAGCACCGGCATCGTTTTCATCACTCGTGGAATACAATCTTGAACCCGAAATCTATTCCATTGGATTTGCCCAACAATTGAACGCCTATTTGCAGCAGGAAGGCATCAGCTATTTTCCAGTTCACATCAAACTGGATACAGGTATGCACAGGCTGGGTCTGGAGTCCGCTGATATCGGTCATTTCATTGATCAGCTTGGCAGTTCTTCCGCATTCAAGATCAAGACGGTATTTACTCATTTGGTGGCATCTGAAAATCCGGCCCATGATGATTTTACCGGCATCCAACTGCAACGTTTTGACCATTCTTGCCATCTTTTGTCTGCACATGTTGGATATGCTTTTGTTAAGCATGCTGCCAATACCGCTGCCATCCGAAGGCATCCATCTGCTGAATACGACATGGTCAGAATCGGTATCGGACTTTATGGAATCGACCCGGGAAACAGTGGGTTAAAGCTGCAGGAATCAGTTTCCCTAAAGACAACCATTGCACAGATCAAGGAGGTTAGGAAAGGTGAATCTGTTGGTTATGGTCGCCATTCCTTAGTAGACAAAGATACCCGGGTTGCCACCATCAGGATTGGTTATGCAGATGGCTTTCCAAGAACCCTGGGCAATGGCAAGGGAACTGTATTGATCAGGGGCAGGTCTTTCAGCACCATTGGCAATGTTTGCATGGACATGACCATGATTGATGTAACGGATGAAAGCAGCATCAACATTGAAGATGAGGTCTTGGTTTTTGGTAAGGACCACTCGATTGTTGCTGTTGCCAATGCTGCAGGCACCATTCCCTATGAGATCATGACCGGTATTTCACAGCGCGTTCCGAGGATTTATTTGGGTGAATGATCCTTTTGGGTCATCTGCCATTGTTCCCTTATCATTATATTTGCAAAAACCTGCATTTTGAAGTTCAAACACGCCCTTTTCCTGACTTTTTTGATCCTGCTTGCTGATCAGGCATTGAAAATTTATATCAAGACCAGTTACCACATGGGCCAGGAAAATGTCCTGTTCCAATCCATTCCCTGGTTAAGGTTTCATTTTATTGAGAATGAAGGAATGGCCTATGGATGGAAGCTTGGCGGTGACTGGGGAAAGATAGCCCTTACTGTTTTCAGGTTGGTGGCTGTTGGGTTTGGCACCTATTATATTCTGGATATCATCAAGAAAAAATACCATGTTGGTTATATTATTTGTGTCACCTTCATCTATGCAGGAGCCATAGGCAACCTGATCGACAGCTTGTTTTATGGGATGGCATTTGAGGCCAGTGATCCCTATCTGCAGAACCTCGCCCATGGCATCTGGCAGCAAGGTTTTCAAGGCGGCTATGCTGGATTTTTGCATGGCAAGGTGGTAGACATGTTGTACATGCCCATCATTGAAGACGCTTATTTCCCATCATGGTTTCCACTTTGGGGTGGAGAATCCTTCATGTTTTTCAGGCCTGTTTTCAATATTGCCGATGCATCTATTTCTGGAGGTGTATTTGCCATCCTGATTTTTCAAAGCAGGTTTTTCCCTGCCGTTGAAGCTCCCAAGGCACCAACACAAGAAACAGAAACCCCAACAGAATAAGGTCAAGCTGCACTGCTCATCCTCCCCATCCCTCCCTGTCGAGGCTTCTGTAATGGATGGCTTCCGCAATA
>CANHSD010000136.1 GCA_947463105.1 Chitinophagaceae bacterium | reverse complement strand
GTGATGTCCAGCGTCAATATTTTTCCTGTTTTTTTCCAGTAAGTGCTTACTTTCCCAAGTACAGCATTGTATGAGGCTTTTGCCCACTGCAAATCATTTATTTGCGGATGGATGATGATTTTGTTGTAGCCTACAGCATCATTTGCAGGACGAATGCCAGCCAGGTATTTGTAAAACCATTCGCTGATGGATCCAAACATAGGATGATTGTGTGAATAGATATTTTCTTCCAGTGGCCAGTGCTCCCATAATGTAGTGGCTCCATTCGCCAACATATATCCCCATCCTGGAAATGTTTTTTGTGTTGCCATTGTGTAGGCTTTGCTCCCATTCCCTGTGCTGCTCAATACGTCCAAGATGAATTTTGTGCCAAAAATTCCTGCAGTGATGTGGTCATCATTTTTTGTGATATTGTCCAACAATACCTTGAGTACTGCATCGAAGGAATTATCTGGAATTAAATTAAAAAATAGACCATATGCCTGTGCCGCTGCTGTACGATTGTCTATATTTCCGCTGGCAGCATCAACATATTTGGCAATAAAGGCCGCTTTAATCGTTTCTTTAAGTGCATCATATTTTTTGTGGTCATCCTGTTTGTGCAACAGTTTAGCAAACTTCGTTAGCAGAAGGGTGTTGTAATAGTAAAAAGCAGTAGCACTTGATCCCACTAATTTTTTATCAATGCTTTCATGATCCCCTATGGTTATATTGATGATACCCCCTTTTGCATTGCGTTCCATGAAATCAACCCAGTTTTTTACAACAGGATACTGTTCACGGACCAAGTCAATATTCCCATAATACTGATAAAGTTGATCAACCAACATTGGATGTGCAGATCCCCATTCAATTGGCCCCGACTTTCCTCCCAATCCATCACTGGCAATGCCTACAAAAGGTGCTGTCTCTGTTAAGCCTCCATCTGGCTGGGCTTCATCTGCAAAATCAATTACTGTTTTTTCATAAAAACCAGACATGTCATAGTTGTAGATAAATGCCTCACTGGTTGCCACGATGTCGCCACCATACCCAAAACGTTCCCTGTGCGGGCAATCTGACTGGACACTAAAAATATTGCTCTTAAAAGTATTCAGAGAAATCTTTTGTATTTGATTGATCAGCGAATCAGAGCAGCTGAAGTCTCCGGCATCCGGAACATTTGAAAACATCACCAAACCTTTGATGTCTTGTGGTCGCAGTGTGCCCGGAAACCCTGAAACCTCAACATAGCGGAATCCATGAAAAGTAAATTTTGGCTGGAATACATCTTTCATTTTCCCGCCAAGTATAAACTGATCCCTGGCATATGCCGTATCAGGAGCTCCGGGTCCTCCCACTCCTTTTCGTTTGATCTGCCCTGCTGTGCTCGTCATTACATTCAGTTCCCCGTTGCGATACAAGAGTTCCCCGTATCTAAGGTTGATGAGTGTGCCCGCAGGACCTTTTGCCTCTAATCTGATGATGCCGCTAAAATTTCTTCCAAAATCAACAATAAGCTTTCCGTCTCCCAATTTTTTGATGGAGATGGGTAAGATGGTGTCTCCAGCCACAATGGGAGGTACTTGTTCTGAACATAATTTTCCGCCTGGTTCGGCTGAAGTTTTCACCGATCGCCAGTTGCCTGTATTCAATCCTGCTTTGCTCCAACCCGGAACTTCTTTTCGTGCATCATATTTTTCGCCGAGGTAAATATTGTTCTGTAGAATAGGCCCAGCAGTAACTTTCCAAGCATCATCAGATACGATGTGGTCTTTTGTGCCGTCTGAATATTCAATGTTTAACTGCATGATAAATTTTGGTTCACCAACAGTCAAAGATTCCCGAATATTTCTCCGTCCCCAGAATTTCATTGGCAAAGGATTATACCACCCGTTCCCCAACACCATTCCAATGCAATTGTTTCCTTCCGTTAAATACGGGGTTACGTTATACGTGCTGTATAAGATTCTTTTGGAATAATTCGTCCATCCAGGTTCCAATACCTTATTACCGACTTTTTTACCGTTCAAAAAAGCCTCGTAATATCCTAAACCACTGACATGCATTACGGCTTTTTTTATTTTACGGGGAGCCGTGAAATCCCTTCTGAAAAGAGGAGCTGCTTTGTCTTCATAAAGGTTTTTGTTTTCCTCAGATGAGGCCTTAATTTCTTCAATCCATTTTCCTTTCCAATCTGACGCATTGAGCAATCCCATTTCCCAAAATGCAACAGGGCTCCATGCTGAAGCCTTGTGATGCCTGTCCCATATTTTTATCCGCCAGTAATATCTTTTTTCAGATGAAAGTCCTTTACCTTGATAGCTGATGTTGTTGGATTGAATACTGTCGATGATTCCACTGTCCCAGAGATCTGGCTGGCCGGCGTACAGCAGTTTAATGCTGCTGGTAACTTGAATTTGATATGCTGTTTGAAATTGTCCACGTTCCCCTGCACTGGATTTTAAAATCCATCCCAGTCTTGGGTGAAGAGCATCAATGCCCAAAGGGTTTTGTTGATTTTCACAATGCAAGGACTGTATACCAATTCCTGGTTTATCTTGCTGTTTCCGGGATACAGGTCTTGCATATAAGGATGATACTGTGGCAATAATCAAGATAAAAAACAATAAAGCAAATGCTTTACCATTGGTTGTCGAAATGGGCAGTTTGTTTTTGTGCATGGTTTGAAGTCTGTTTAGGCGTAACACTGAAAACGAATCATGAAATACTTTTTTTGAATACAGCATAAAACATGTTGACAGAAGTATACAAGACAATTGCGATTACAATCCACCTCAGTGTATCCAAGGGCAAAGATTTTACAACAAAGGCAGCAATCAATACGGCAACAATTCCAGTTAATGCCATGCTCAGTGCTGCCTTCCGATGATAGGCGCCTGCTTTTATAAATTTAAATGAGGCTGGAGGCATCAAAAATGCACATGAGCCCATCATGATGGGAAAGGCAACCAAGGGGGATAAACCCAACATAAATACCATTGCCATACAGGGTGCATACAGACCCACACCAACTGTCATTATTGCACCAAGAATACAATTTATAACAGCTGCTACAACTAGTTTCCATCCATGAAGTCCAATTTCATTGCCCTGTCCCTGTATCCAATTCATTTTATTGGCAAACATAAAGCCTGCTGTAATCAATAAAGCGATGCCCATGATGAGCCTTATTTTGTTCTCAGAAAGTTTAGACACAAATCCAGCACCAAGAATGGCCCCAATAGTGGCGGTAGCAAACATAACCACCATGGTAATGGGATCAACTTCAATGATTTGTATAAATACAATTGCCTGGATCAATACGGGAATGGTGTTTGCAACGTTCATCGTGCCAGGAATTAACCTGTCTGGGGTTTGCTTGGTGAACTTTAGCAAGGCAGTTTGCGGGGCAAATGCCCCAATGCCAAGAACATCAAAGAAATTGACTACAAATCCAATGATGCCTGTTTTTAACCAACTGGCTTCGCCCAACTGATTTTTGTGCAAACGAATATCTTTTGCAAAAAAATAGATAAACCATATGGAGAAAACAATTAAGGCGAACCAGATTATTGTTATCATATTTTATTTTTGATAAAGCTGTTGATTACTTCATTTCAATTTCAGCAAGCAAAACTGTTCTGGGATCAAGTTTTATTGAGCTGGGAATTTTATTTAGCTTGATTGGGATAATGGACTCTTTGCTGTTCACCTGAAATTTCAACAGCTCTGAACTATTTGTATCCGCATTGAAAATTTCAACCTCAATTGGAAAATCAAAAATAAATCCAGAATAATGTGTTTGATTGATTTTCAATAAAACTTGTTTTGCAGTGGCGTCATATTCCCAGTGGGCTGAAATTTTCAAATTATCGGCTTTGTATAACCATTGATTGAAAAACGTGGTCAGGTTTTGCCCTGACACTTTTTCCATTTCTTCCTTAAAATTGGCAGTTGTCGCATTCGCATTAAAGTACTTTGCATAATACGCCTGAATACCTTTTCTGAAAGCATCATGGCCGATTCTCTCTCTCAACATGTGCAATACCCATGCACCTTTTTGATAGGTAATCCCAGTGGTAACAGGATCTGTTTCTGCAGAGCGTTCAGCAACTATACTGTAAGTAGAATCCTTTTTTGAAAAGTTGTATACTGATTTACGTGAATTTTTAATGGCTGCAACAAACTCTTCGTGTCCATAAGCGTGCTCTTGAAACAGCATGCTGAAAAAAGTGGCAAATCCTTCACTCAGCCAGGCATCATCCCAGGTGCTTTCGGTTACTGCATTTCCAAACCATTGGTGGGCAATTTCATGGATCACTACATTTCTTAGTCTTTTCTCATATTTACCTGTAACCATGTTTTCTCCATAAAAAATGGCAGACGATGTTTCCATTCCCCCGCCGACACTTGGTGATTGAATGTTGGCCAATTTTTCATACGCATAAGGACCAACGTAATCAGAATAAAATTGAAGTACCTGTTTGGTTGGTTCAGCAAAATCAGTAAATCCTTTTTCTCTGTCCCTTGGATATACCCATGTTTGAATATCCTTGCCATCAAATTTTCCAACATGCTGAACCGCAAATTCAGCAACACCCAACACGAACAACCAGCTGGAAACAGGCACAGACTGTTTCCAATGGGTTAATTTGTATTCCTTGTCGATTGTTGACTCTTCCAGCAGGAGACCGTTGGATACCACTTTGTATTTGGATGGTGCCGTTACCTTAAACTCGCTGGTTGCCTTATCGTATGGGTGATCAATGGCGGGCAACCAGTGGCGTGCATTGTTTGGCCAGTTTTCGTTGAAAAAACTGCGGTCCCCATATTTGGTGGGTCCAATTTTTAATCCTCCTGCAGGTATGCCATGGTATTGAATGATAAATGTAATGGTCGAATCTTTAGAAACCCGACCAGATAACTGAATAATCAGTGCATCATTTTTGTGGCTAAAACTGGCCTTGGTATTGTTGTAGCCCACAGACTCCACAACCATGCCTTTCTGCAGGTACTTTCCATTTGTATTGATCAAATCAAGCCTGATTTGTTTAACATCATTTGTTTTGAATGATACAGTAATACTGGCCTTGCCGAATATTTCATCAGTATTGTCAGACAACTTTAATTCAAACAGATAGTGTAAAATATCAATCGAATAATTTCGGGGATAATTGTCTGCACGGCAAAAAATGGCAAGAACAGATAAAATCGTTGTTAGCGCAACATGTTTGTATTTCATTATTGTATGGTTATTTTTTTCAAATAATGTCCCTTGGGATCTACTTGTGGAGCACCATTGCTGGATACGACAATTCCTTCCTTGCCAATCATTGTTCTGGTGGTTTTGTCTGCCGGGCCAATATCAAGGGGCAATGGCATGAAGAAATTATTCACTGTAATCTGATACTTTTGGTACCCAACTTCTTTCACTGAAATGTCGAGCACCTCATTGGTGTATACGTAGAAATTGAAAAAAGGCTTTAAATCTTGCTTCGATGCCGTGCTGAACAATTCTTCTACATCTTTTGTGGTAACAAAATTGTCATAGGTATATCTGGGATCTGTTGCGAGTTTTTTCAAGGTTGGCAAAAATATTTCATCACCCAGTACATACCTTAAGCTGTGCATGAAAAATGAACCTTTTGCATAAATATCTCTGCCAGCATAGGCTTCTTCTTCTGATAGCTCCTCACCACCCACCATCGGTTTTTTGTTTCTGGTATTTCTTTTGTGTCGACTGATGATTTCATCATAGGCTTCCTGACCGCCCAGTTCATAGTGGACCAGCGCCTCAGAATAGGTTGTAATGCCTTCTTGAATCCACATGTGCGCCCAGTCTTTGTTGGTTACTTTGTTTGCAAACCACTCGTGTCCATATTCATGGTATAGATTGGCAGAATAGTCATGTACCCCTATTTTTGAGTAAACGAACTTGTTCTGAAATGTTATCATTGTTTGGTGCTCCATTCCAGAATTGGGTACTGCAGCGATACCAATCTTTTCTTTGGCCCATGGATATTCCCCAAAGTATTTCTCGAGTATTTTGGTATCTCTTGCTTTGAGTTCAATTATTTTGGATGCGTATGCGGTGTCTTCTTCCAATACATAAAATTGAATAGGAACAACAGTTCCATCGACGGTGGTATAGTCTTTGCTCACGACGGCATACTTTCCAATGTTAAACACTGTACAGTAATTGCTGATGGTATAATTGGTTTTCCAATGGTAGGTTTTCTTGTTTTTCTTCTTCAACACTTCCTTTAAAAGGCCAGGACCCGCAACCACTAAATTTTCTGGCACAGTGATGAACATGTCAACACCCTCGTTGGGTTCGTCGCTGGGATGGTCTTTGCAAGGAAAATAAACCCTTCCCCCTTCTTTCTGGCAATTGATCGCTACCCAATCGTTTCCACTCCTGTCTTTGGTGAAGGTGAAACCACCTGTCCATGGGGGCCTCACTGCTATTGGAGGTTCGCCGCCATATGATACCCTGACAATGTGCCTGCCCTTTGGAAAAGACTTGTCACTGGTGATATAAATCTTGTCATTCTTTTGTTCAAATTTTACTGGCTTGTTGTTCAGGTTCACCTTGTTTACCGTTAACAAATGAACCAGGTCCAATAAAATGGTATCTGTAGGCGCAGATAAAATCACATCAACATCCACATATCCCTGGATAGTTTTTTTCTCAATATCAACATCCAAGGCAATGGTATAATGCCTGATATCCATGATGGCTTGCAATGGATTCAGCTTTCCTCCAGAAGACAGGTAACTGATATCCCTGTTTTGTGCTTTTAGCCCTGTTGAAAAGACCATTAAGCTTAGCATCAAGAAAAGCGCAGGTCTTAGATTTCTGTTTAAAAAATTTCCCATAATGAAGGTTTTAATTGGCTTTTATATTTGTAGGCATTAAGTCTATTTTGATTGATCAATAGAAAATAAGCGAGGATACCTTTCCTTGATTATTTTCTGTTCTTCTGGCTTCAGTTGATCAAGTCCAATGGGTTTGTCTTGTGGCCGGATTCCTTTTTGGTTGAGACGGTTAAACAAGCTCCAGTTCCTGGTATTTTTACCAGGTGCTGGATCTTCGGGTTCTTGTGCCCTAAGATCATATCTTGTAAAATCAATCAGTTTTTCAGGGGTATTGGCCTGCCAGTTTCTTAAGGTTGCCATTCTGAAACCTTTGTTCATGAACCACTTGATTTCCAATTCAGCTTCTGATCCGCAAATGCCGGATCCGCGCTGAACAAATTGATAGTTGATGCTGTCGTTGTTTTTGTATTGCTTTCGCCAAAGCATTCCATATTCC
>CANHSD010000135.1 GCA_947463105.1 Chitinophagaceae bacterium | reverse complement strand
GGCATATTTCTTTGTCATCTTGGTTCAAGGATTATTTATACATTCCCCTTGGTGGATCGAAAGAGGGAAAACTAAAGGCCGTTAGAAATACCTTCATCATATTCCTTGTGAGTGGGTTTTGGCATGGCGCCAACTGGAATTTCATCGCCTGGGGTTTCGTGCATGCCTGTGGGTTTTTACCCTTGTTAGTGTTGAACCGCAACAGAAAACATGTTAGTGATGTTGTTGGGCAAAACAAAATATTTCCCACCTCCAAGGAGGTTTGGCAGATGTGTACAACCTTTACATTTATTACTTTTGCTTGGATATTCTTTAGGGCTGATACAATACATCATGCATTAAGCTATATAAAAAAAATATTTTTAGAATTGATTCATTTATCTTCTTTTTTGAGAATAAATAAAAATGAATTAGATTCTTTCTATTATATTATTGCATTTATTTTGTTCGATTGGCTTTTGAGGAAAGATGAAAGAAAATTACGCATGCCTAAAAATAAAAGTAGCAGATTGGTTTTGTATTTACTATTCTCAATTGTAATTATTGTTCATGTTGCGAATAAAAATAGTGCTGAATCATTTATTTACTTTCAATTTTAAATAATCTATTTTAATCGTAATAATTTTTGATAAACTAAAACCAGAAATTACACTGCTCGAACAAATGTCAAAAATCCGTAAACCTTATTTTGTCTTTTGATCTAAAACAACACATTGACCACTTGAACCCAGATAATGAAAAATTTTATTTTTAAAGTATCATTATTTTTTATTTTATTATCGATATTATTTTTATCATTTTTTTTAATACTTAGTATTATCGATAATTTTAAAGGTTTTTCGAATTACAGTGATATAGTCGTTGTAGGGGATTCTCATGCAGTTTTTTCAATTAATGAAAAAGATTCTTTATTCTCTGATATTAACATATTTAATAATGGATTTCAAGCAGAATCTCTTTTTTGGACAATAAAGAGATCTCGGAAAATATTAAGAAAAAAAAGAATAAATCTACTTGTCATAACATATTCTGATCATAATCTGTTTAACGACAAATGGACTTATATTGGTGATAATTTAGGTAAAAATCGAGATCTGGTTTACTATTTATCTTTGAAAGATTGGTATTATCTTTTTCGCAGAAATGGCAAAGAAACGGCTAAACTATTTTTTTCTTTACCTATACCGTCTTTCAAAGTATCTGCAAATTCTCAAATCAATTATAATAATTTATTATCTAGAGATTTGAAAACCAATGGAAGTAGGATTAAAAATCATTATCAAAAAATAAAAAGTATATATAAAAGTGAAAATTTTAATCAATTAATAAATTTTTGTAGAGAATATCCAGAACAAAAAATATTGATTCTTCGTACGCCCTTGAATTCACATTATTTTAAATTATTGAATAATAAAATTTATGATGAAATGTATATAGAATCAATTTTAGAACTGCAGAAATTGAAAAATGTACATTTTATTGATTTTTCTGAATCAATAAAAGAAGATGCTAATTTTTCTAATTTGGACCATCTTAATGCAAACGGTTTAAGAATATTCACAAAATTAGTGTATGATTCTTTGGGGAAAAGTAAATATGTACCCAGTAAATAAATGAAGTTTTAAGTTAAGCATTAATGTAAGTGCCCCTCAGTTAAACCTTAGTATTTTTCTTAAAAAGTTTTTTACAATTTGATTCGGATATAGCCTTACTTAAAGCCCCTCTCCAGCCTTCGGCTGGCAAGCTCAACCTCCCTTCACAGTATGCATTAAACTCATCACTCTCCACTTCATACTCATCATCTTCCTCGTCGTCTGTATAGCGTTGAAAGACTTTGTTGTTTTTGAAGTCCATGGTAAGCAAATCATCCTTGATGACTATATTGTTCAGTTCGGACCAATTGTATTTTTTGGGGAATAAACCGCTCATCACAATGCCTGCTTCTGAGAAACCAATTTCCTTGTTTTTCCTTAGGTATTTTTCAACGATTCCTGCCAAGATGAGCAGGCTGCCAACGTATGCTGCTGTTACGGTAAAAATTTTGAGGCCAATTCCTGCACATACAAGGATGGTTGTAAAACTGATTTTATTCTTTTTCCGTTTGTCTACAATGTTGGAAGCCACAAGGCCAATCAGTACAAAAAGGGAGAAAAAGATTCCCCAATCGGTGGGGCTTTCATAGATGTTGACCAAAAAAATGATGATGGCCAATACAGACAACAACCAGCCTGTCATTTCAATGGTCTTTAGGTTGTGGTTTTTCAGCACCACCACATAATCGTGTACCGTATTTTTTTTCATGGGATCAATTGTCGCTCAACATGAGGTTACACATTTTGAAGAGTACGCGGGCTCCTACATTTTCATCCCACCCATCTTTGCTGGTGCCGGTTTCGCTGAGGTCAAATCCAATGATTTTTCTACCAGTGGTGATGATTTTTTTGAACAGATAACTCAGCTGTTCCATCTCAAAACCACCGGGGACTGGTGTTCCCGTGTGAGGACATAGCTTGGGGTCCAGTCCGTCTATGTCGTAACTGATGTAGACGTTCTGCGGCAACTGGTTGATGATTTCATCTGAAAGTTGCGCCCAGGTAGCCCCCTCAAATTGTCGCTCACGGATACCCCTTTCGAGATAAGTGACGACACGGAATTCGCTATCACAGATATAGTTCCATTCAGCTTCACAATAATCACGGATGCCCAATTGTATCAGTTTGGTAACATTGGGAAAGCTGTTGAGCACATTGTACATGATGGATCCATGAGAATGGTCCAGTCCCTCATAAGATTTGCGAAGGTCGCAGTGTGCATCGATTTGCAGGATGCCGAAATTTTCATGTTTCTCTGCAAGTGCCTTGATGAAGCCATAGGCAATGCTGTGGTCTCCTCCAAGAAGGCCTACCTTTTTGCCTTTGTTCAACTGCTCACTGCATTTTTGGTAAACCCATTCAGTAATCATGGCACAGCCTTCGTTGACCTCTTTCAAGGTTTTGCACATGAACTTGTTGGTCTCGATTTTTTCTCCTGAATTGATAAAATTGAGGTAAAGCTCATTTTCCTTCCTGAGGAAGTCGTTTTTAAGCAGCATCTTCTTATCAACTGGCTCCATAAATACACCTTTCTTCCAACTGTTCTGAAATTGGCTGTCATAAAGGTCGACCTGGAGGCTGGCCCTGAGGATCTGCTCCGGTGCACGGGCTGTTCCACCCTTGAAACTTACTGTAACCTCCCAAGGGACAGGAATGATGATGAGTTCAGCGTTTTCACTGGTATACGGAAGTCCGAACAGGTTGTTATTCGCTACACTGACCCCATTGGGGTCGAACCGGGAAAGATCTGCGATCATTGTAAGGGTTATTATGCTTGTGGGTAAGGCAGGTTTTTAAGGAAAACGCTGCAAGTTAAAGTAAAAAGAGGATTGCTTTTTGACTAACTTTGTATCCATACGTTTACAATGAAAAAAATGCATATTCTCGGGTTGGTATTGATTGCTGGAGCAATTGCAGCCCTTTTGACCCTGATGGATGACATAAGTACCTACGATTCAATTGCTTCAGCAAGAAAAAAGGAAGGGAAATTTGTGCACCTGATTGCAAAAGTGGATACATCCAGTGCAGTCATATATGACCCCATCAAAGACCCCAACTACCTTGCCTTTACGGCCATTGACTCTTTGGGGGCTTCCACCAAAGTGGTGTACAAGAATGCAAAACCCACTGATTTTGAAAAAAGCCAGCGCGTGGTGATGAAAGGATCCATGGTAGGAGAGACGTTTGAATGCCAGGAGATCATCCTCAAATGCCCTTCAAAATATACTGATGAAAAAGGCCCCGGAGCGCCTCGTATGACTACTGAAACACCGATGAAGGCAACGGAATAGTGCAAAAAAACATTCACACAACATGATCAAATTTAACGGGGAGCATTTGCTCATAGGACAGATTGGATACTTTCTTACACTGCTTGCATTTTGTTCCGCCCTCGTTGCGGCCTATGCCAATGTTAAGGCTGCAGGCACCAAGGATATGCTGGAGGAGCGTTCCTGGCAGAGGCTGGCAAGAGTTTCTTTTTTTACCAATGTTGTTGCGGTAATTGGCCTGTTCCTTACCCTTTATCTGATCATCTATAACCATTATTTCGAATACAAATATGCACACCAGCACTCCAAGCGAAGCCTGGACATGCAATATCTCCTCAGTTGTTTCTGGGAAGGACAGGAGGGAAGCTTTATGCTCTGGGGATTCTGGAATGCAATGCTTGGTCTGGCGCTGATCAGGTGGTCTAAGAAGTGGGAGTTTCCTGTTATGACGGTGATGAGCATGGTTCAGTTGTTTTTGGCCAGCTTTCTGATGGGCATTTATTTCTTTGACATCCGCATTGGAACCAATCCATTTGTATTGATGCGCAATGAGTTTCCGGATGCCCCTATTTTCCAGGATGCCGACTACCTGGCCAAATACCTTACTGATGGAAACGGCTTGAACATCCTCCTGCAAAATTATTGGATGGTCATTCATCCTCCAGTGCTGTTCCTTGGCTTTGCATCTTCAGTTGTTCCCTATGCTTTTGCAGTGGCAGGGCTTTGGAAAAAAGACCATGCAGGATGGGTAAGACCTGCCATGCCATGGGCATTGTTCTGTGCAGGCATTCTTGGATTGGGAATCATGATGGGCGCAGCTTGGGCCTACGAGTCTTTGACTTTTGGGGGATATTGGGCCTGGGATCCGGTTGAAAATGCCTCCATGGTGCCCTGGCTCTTACTCGTGGCTGGAATACATACCCTTATGATTTTCCAAAGCACGGGCTATTCTTTAAAAGCCAGTTATTTGTTCATTTGCCTTTCATTTTTGCTGGTATTGTATTCCACTTTCCTGACCCGCACAGGCGTGCTTGGTGATACTTCCGTACACTCTTTTACAGGAGAAGGCAGTACACTTTATTGGCACTTGATCATCATGCAGTTGTTCTTCATTTTCCTTCCCCTGGTATTGTACTGGAGAGACCGGAAAAATGTTCCTGTGGTGGTGAAGGAAGAAAGCATGAATTCAAGAGAGTTTTGGATGTTTGTCGGGTCTTTGTTGTTGTTGATTTCAGGCCTCTACATCATTGTATTAACCTCTCTTCCTTTTTTCAATAAATTGTTTGGCACGAGCTGGGCCATTGGAAAGGATGTAGAATATGTCTACAACAGGATCATGATTTTGGTAGCCATCATCATTGGTCTGCTTACTGCCATTACACAGTATTTTAAATACAAGGACACAACAAGAAAATACATCTGGTCCAAGTTGTTGATCCCTACCATCATCTCTGCGGTATTGGCCGCCCTGGTCAGTATTTTTGGCGGGATTGATTACGATAATTACGGCGCAGGCTTTCTTGCGGCCATCCACCTTGCCCTTTGGACTGCCATTTATGCCGTGGTGGCCAATGCAAGCTATTTGATTGTTGTGTTGAAATGGAAGATGAAAGCAGCAGGCTCGTCCATCACCCATTTTGGTTTCGGATTGATGCTTGTCGGTATTTTGATTTCATCCGCCAAAAAGGAATTGATCTCTGAAAACCGCACTGGCATTGCTGTTTCAGGCTTGAAAGATGCCAAAGGCCGTGATGAAGATCCACTCGAGAACATCACCCTCATTTATAATATTCCTACCCCGATGGGTAAGTATACCGTTACCTACCTGGGTGATTCTACAGAGACGAAAAACAACAAGGTTTATTTCAAGGTCAAGTTCATCAAAACCGATACAACAGACAATACCATCGCCGAGGAATTTGACGTAACGCCCAATGCGTTTTTGATGAAAGGGGAGGAGGGCACACAGCTTTCATCCAACCCCGGATCAAGGCACTATTTGTCCAATGATGTATTTGTTTACATCACTTCTTGGCTGAATCCAGATAACATAAAAGATACCGCAAGCTTTAATTACAAGCCAGTTAATGCCGGAGACACCATTTATTATTCGAATGGATTTATAGTGGTAGACCGCGTGCTGGCAGCCAACAAATATGACAACAAGGAACTGCCATTGGTAGACAGTGCCTGGCTTTCTGAGCTGACGGTGTATTCCAAGGAAGGCCGAACTTTTCCCGCAACACCGGCCTATTTCATTAAAGATGGCGGAGCATCAGGAAAGACAGACACCATCATGGAACAGAACCTGGTATTGACGCTGAATAAACAGCCCTCAGGTGCTGTTGAGCTGGGCGTAAAGGAGTCCAATGCTGTGATGCGCTACATTACGCTCAAAGCCTATCGTTTCCCATGGATCAACCTGCTTTGGCTGGGAACGGTGATCATGGTAATTGGCTTCATGATCAGCATGTATTTCAGGATCAAGAGCAAACTCTACGCAGTATAATCGCCCTTCAACCGCTCTGCCTTCGGCAGACTAGTTCAACTCCTACAACCTTCAGTAGGTAGGCTTAACACTTTTTTCCCCTCAACTTTCTTACATTTGAATGTGCGCAAGTTGATCCTCATATTCCTTCTATTTTTTTCCCTCGAATCTGTGGGCCAATCCCGGTATGGGCCGAATGATACCCTTGTGGTGCCCTATATCGTTTACGATGGCGATACCATGACCTATGCCCAGCTAGACATGGTGATGGTTTGGGGGAAGATGTCCAATGCCCAAAGAAAGGCCAACAGGGAATGGACCAGGTTGAGGAATGCCGTTTATGTTACCTATCCATATGCTAAAAAAGCCAGTTATATCATCAACGATGTAAACAGCAGCCTGACCCATATCGCTGATGAAAAGAAACGCAAGCAATACCTGAACTCCAGGGAGAAAGTGTTGAAAAAAGAATTTACTGAGCCCCTTACCAATCTTTCAGTTTACCAGGGAAAGATCCTGATGAAACTCATCAACCGTGAAACCAACAATACCTGTTACGAACTCGTGAAGGAATACAAGGGTGGTTTTTCCGCCAAGTTTTGGCAGACCATTGCTTGGGTTTTTGGTGGCAGCCTCAAGCAGAATTATGATCCCAAAGGGGAGGATGCTGAAATGGAACAAATCGTACTGGAGGTTGCCAGGATGTACGGACATGCTTCCTGATTCTGTATCTTTGCCGCGTAAAAAAAGCTCATGAAACTTTTTGTATTGGCAATAGGCGTTCATCCTGACGATGTGGAGCTGAGTGCTTCAGGCACTTTGATCAATGAGGTCCGTAGGGGCAATGCCGCAGGTGTTGTTGACCTCACAGAAGGTGAATTGGGTACCAGAGGAACAGTTGAAACCCGCTATGCAGAGGCCGCCAAGGCAGCGGAAGTGATGGGATTGTCGGTGCGGGAAAATCTCCGC
>CANHSD010000134.1 GCA_947463105.1 Chitinophagaceae bacterium | reverse complement strand
CATACCATGATCCAGGTAATGGATTCATCTGGCCGTCTGGTGAAGATACTCATCGATGCGAATTTTGAAGCTGGTACCTTCAGGGTTGATTTTGATGGTGAGCACCTTCCGGCAGGGCTGTATTACATCAGGCTACAAAATCAGGTTATTCAGCAGGTGAAATCTGTGATCAAGATCTGATCGTCTTTATTGTTTTAATTGTACCGCGATGATGGAATGGAAGCTGCTCAAGTCTGATTATCTTTTTAATGATCTTTGGTTTACTGTCAGAAAGGATACTTGTATGCGTGGAGATGGAAAAATCATCGACCCTTATTACGTATATGAGTTTCCTGATTGGGTGACTGCTGTTGCCATGACCAAGGCTGGCGAGTTTATTTTTGAAAAGCAGTATCGGCATGCAAGTGGGCTGACACTGATGGAAATCCCAGGCGGATGCGTAGACAGGGAAGACAAGGATCTTGAATCTGCCATTGCCAGGGAACTACGCGAAGAGACGGGGTATGAGTTTGAGTCATATCAATATCTTGGCAAGACTTCCGCCAATCCCTCAACGCACAACAACTGGATGCATTTTTACCTGGCAACAGGTGGTGAAAAAGTTGCAACACAATCACTGGACGCCAATGAAGAAATTGATATTCACTTGCTCAGCATTGATGAAGTCAAAAGCCTCTTGAAAAAAAATGAGATACTGCAAAGCATGCATGCCACTGCATTGTTTTATGCATTGTCTAAGCTGGGGGAATTGAATTATTGAGACCAACTTTCACGATCAATTTCACCCACAACAAAAACACTGCCGCACACAAGTACAAGATCATTGTCTCCTGCCATTTTAAGTGTCTCCTGAATAGCCCTATTGACATCTGGATACGATTGGCCTTTGAGACTTGCTGCAGTAGCCATTTTTTCCAACTCCACAGTACTGAGTGCCCTTGGTATCTGGGCTTGTGTGAACCCGTATATTGCTTGCTTAGGAAGTTGGGCAATCACAGCTTCAACATCTTTATCCTTGGACATGCCAAGGATGATGAAAAGTTTTTCAAATGCAGTTGCATTGATTTGTTGGACCACTTGCTTGATTCCTTCTGTATTGTGGGCAACGTCGAGGATCAAAAGGGGGGCGGAATTGATCACTTCCCACCTTCCGTGTAGACCCGTATTTTTTTTGGCAAATGCGATGCCCCTTTGAATGTCATCATCTTTTATTTCCCATCCCTTTTCAATCAGCCAATCAATCGCGGTAATGACGGTGCGGATATTTTCAGCCTGGTAATTGCCCGAGAGGTCAGCATTGAATTTTCTGGCTGTTTCATCTTTGATGCTAATCAATTCAATTGAAATGATTCCTGGGCTTACCGGTTGCGCAGCAGTTTTCCAGATGGCGTCTGCAAAAACAATGGGGGCATCCAGTTGACTTGCCTTATCTTCAAAAACTGTTGCAGTTTCAGCATGGGTTTGTCCAATAACTACAGGAACGTTGGCTTTGATGATTCCTGCTTTTTCTCCTGCAATCAATCCAAGGGTGTTTCCAAGCAATTGAACATGGTCCAGTCCAATGTTGGTGATGATGGACATTTCAGGATGGATGATATTTGTGCTGTCCAGTCTGCCCCCCAGCCCTGTTTCAATAATGGCCACTTCAACGTTTTCCTTTGCAAAATGGTCAAAAGCCATGGCCACCGTAACTTCAAAAAAAGAAGGTTCCAGCGCTTCAATCAGGTGCGTGATGTTTTCGGTAAAATGGACCACCTGTTCAGTAGAAATCATCTCCCCGTTGATCCTGATCCGCTCCCTGAAATCCTTTAGATGTGGGGACGTATAGAGGCCGGTTTTGAATCCCGCTTCCTGCATGACGGAGGCCAGCATGTGGCTAACAGATCCTTTGCCATTCGTTCCTGCTACATGGATGGTTTTGAAATGCTGCTGAGGGTTGTTCAAGGCTGCACACAGGGCAATCGTATTGGAAAGGTCCATCTTGAGTGCTGCGGCTCCTGTTCGGCTGAACATGGGCAGCTTTGAATAGAGGTATTCTATGCAGGATTGATAGTCCATGGTGTAAAGATATTGTATCTTTGCAACCATGAGTATGTTAATGTGGGTGCCCATGTTGGCTTTTTCCCTTGTCATTCTGATCCAGGTATTTTATTATTTGCGGTATTTTTGTCTGCTTGCGTTCTACAGGCAAAAGCAAGCCCTTTCTGCCAAAGAACAGGCTGTCAGTGTCATCATTTGTGCCCGCGATGAGGCTGATCAAATTGAGGCCAATTTGCCAGGAGTGCTGGCACAGACGTATCGGAGTACACATGAAATTGTGGTTGTCAATGACAATTCTCTGGACGATACAAAATACCTCCTTGAGGGTTTGTACAGGGACTTTAAGCAGTTGCATATTGTTGAATTGAAACAGGAAGCAATGCACATACCTGGAAAAAAATTCCCCCTTTCCATGGGTATTAAAAGTGCCAAGTACGAGTTGCTTTTGTTGACTGATGCAGATTGCATTCCTGCCTCTGAACATTGGATCCTCAAAATGCAGGCCGCCTTTGATGATGGTATACAAATTGTATTGGGTTATGGTGCATACAAACGAAAAAAAGGCCTCCTCAACAGGGTCATTCGTTTTGATACCTTTCATACTGCTTTGCAATACCTGTCTTGTGCCCTGGCTGGACAACCCTATATGGGTGTCGGAAGGAATTTAGCCTATAAAAAGGAATTGTTTTACAAACAAAAAGGGTTTGCTGCACACCATCATTTGCCGGGAGGAGATGATGATCTTTTTATCAATGCTTGTGCAACCAGTGAAAATACAGCCATCGTTATTGACAAGGATACATTTACCTATTCAACACCACCAGCATCCATTGGTGAATGGATCAGCCAAAAAGAGCGTCACAATTCAACAGGAAAATATTACAAAGGTAAACACAAGGTCCTCTTGGGACTTTACATGACTTCTCACTTCCTTTTATACCCGCTGATGGCCGCTGCATTATTCAGCTTCGACTGGCGCTGGGTTTTGGGGGCATGGGGGATAAGATTTTTTGTGCAAGGGGTTGTATTTTTCAAAGCCATGAAAAAACTTGGCGAAACAGATCTCTTTCCTTTCTTTTGGCTTTGGGATATTTGGATGTTTTTTTATTATTTGATTTTCATTTCTTCTATATGGAAAAAGCCTCGCAACCAATGGAAATGATACTCAAATACTTCAGTGATTTTTCTCCAAGACAGTTGAATCAGTTTTCACAATTGAGAGAAGTGTATCTTGATTGGAATGAAAAAATCAATGTTATATCCAGAAAAGACATAGAGGCCCTGTACGAAAGACATGTTCTTCATTCTTTGTCCATTGCTGCCCGTTATTCTTTTGCCAGTGGTCTAGAAGTTATTGATATAGGCACTGGCGGCGGATTTCCCGGTATTCCATTGGCTATTTTTTTTCCTGAAGTGCAGTTTCATTTGGTTGATTCGATTGGCAAAAAACTAAAAGTTGTTGAGGCAGTTTCCTCTGCCCTGGAAATTTCAAATATAACTATTCAGCATTCCAGGGCTGAGGATATCAAGGGACGTAAATTTGATTTTGCCGTATCCAGGGCTGTTGCTCCTTTGGGTGAGCTCTGGAAATGGAGTAGGCCTCTTTTGCGGAAAGAAAGGAAAATGGAAGACCTTAAAAACGGCTTGATCTGTTTAAAGGGGGGGGATTTGACAGAAGAAATTGCCGCATCCAACACAAGGCCTCATCAACAACCAATAGCAGACCTTTTTGATGAGCACTTCTTTGAGGAAAAATACATCCTCTACGTTCCTTTATAAAATTGTCATTACAAGATAAATGGAATAATTTTAGCTATACCACAGCCTTAACAGGGGCTCTAACCAATGGAAGAAAAACATAGCAATATCAGGGTAAGTGTTGTAGAGGACAATCATTTCATGCGAATGGCCTTGGAACAGATTTTGATCAACTCTGATGGCTATGATGTTGTGGCAGTGTATGGTTCAGGTGAAGAAGCCGTCAATAAAATGCCAAGTGAAGTCCCTGATGTTGTTTTGATGGACATCAACATGGGGAAAATGACTGGCATAGAAGCGTTACGCATCATCAAAGAAAAATGCCCCAGTATAAAATTCATGATGTGCACGGTGTACGAGGATGATGAGAAAATTTTTGACGCATTGGCAGCAGGTGCAAGTGGTTATATCCTAAAAAAAACCAAGCCTGCAGAACTTGTGGCTGCCATCAGGGATTTGTATGAAGGCGGCGCCCCCATGTCTGGCCAGATAGCCAGCAGGGTAGTAGCCAGTTTTAGAAAAAAAGAAGAAAGCAAAGACTCCGTTTTATTGGAGAGCCTTTCTGCCAGGGAGCATGAAATTCTCGAATTGTTGGTCAAAGGAAGATTGTACAAGGAAATCTCATCAACCTTGGGTATATCACAGGAGACTGTCAGAAAGCATGTTTACAACATCTACAAGAAATTGCATGTCAACAACAGGGTCGAAGCCTACAATAAGTTTTACGGGAATGGGGGCTGAAATCACTAGGGAAGTGAATTAAGGAAACTTTTTACCATCTGTAATTTTGCATCTGTTTCGTTGAGGGTCTCTAAAAAAACAGGATCATGTTCAGCAATTGTTCCGCCTGTTTTTCTAATGTTCAGGGATTCCTCATATTTTTTGATCAATGTGTCCAATTCAAAAATTACCAAACTAGGCCTGATTTTATGGAGTAAAAATTGAATTTGATCAAGCTCGGCAGTAGAAGGTAAATTGTTAAAATGCTTCCTGAAAGATTCAAATTCATTGAGAAAGATAGAAGTGATCCTGCGATTGAGCACCGGATCTTTCCCTGTCATGTTGTTGAGTCTTTTGAAATCCATTCGGGGATAAAATTAACTGATTGCTGGTTTTGGCTACTATTGCGTTAAATACGTAACAGTAAGTGAAAATACCTAATATTTTTTAGGATACTTGTCGAATCAAATAAAACATTTACATACAAATCAATTAAGTAGTTTTCTTTGGATAATTTAATTTGAACCAATTCTATTATCCATTTGAAGCCAATTTAATCATGGAGTCGCCTATAAAGGCGACTTTTTTATATATCCAATAAGCTGTTTCATCACCATACAGTATTATACTGCATGATCAGTTGTTTATCTTTTTTCAAATCTCCCACTTTTTTCGTTGATTTTTATTCTGAACATGATGGGCTTTATCCGGTCTTTGTCGGATAATTCATGCCCATTTCCCTCCCAGTGTTCATGCTGATGGATGGCTGATGGGGTCATGAGGGGTAAAACTTTTGAAAACAGGAATTCTCTTGATTTTGAAGCAGCTTCATCTTGCAGTTCCTCAAATTGTCCAAAAGCGATTGCACTTTGCCAGTTGTCAAGGTCGCAGGAAAGATCTACCTGAAAACATACATTTGGATTTTCTCGCATCAAGTCCATTTTTTGCCCCTCCGTAGATTGACCGTATATATAATGTCCATCATAGGAATAGATAACCGGGACAATGTATGGATGATGACCATCGCAGCATGCGATTCTTCCTATGGCCTGACTTGTCAGTAAGTTATTGATCTGTTGTTCATTGAGCTCTCCTGTCATAATCCTTGTTTGGGATAAAATTAAAGCTGTTATTCTATGCGCAACATGATAAGGGTCATGGTTTTGAATGACTGTTGATTTGTTTTTTTTGCTGGCAGTTATTTCTTTGTTTTTCTTTTTTTTGAGAAATAGAAAGTGAAGAGGGTAAAAAGCAACCTAACCGTTTCATAGGATATCCATTGAAGTATTCTTTCTGAAATGCGATAAGACCGGATGATGCTGATGGGCGAAATCCTGCTGCAATCATTGTCAATGATTTTCATAAGCTGTTGGTGGACATCCTTTGAAAATGTAACATCTTCCACATCAAGATTCAATTCAATGCTCGCAAGTGCACTGATATCGTTGATGTTGTAAGAGCCTATGGTTATGATTTTTCCATCAGCAACTGCAATTTTTCCATGCAGGATATTGTGATTGTATTCATGTATTTCAATTCCATGTCTTACTGCCCATCTGTAAAGATAACGTTCAGCATATTTTGAAATGCCTACGTCAGAGATTCCGGCAAGAATCAGTTTGATCTTCACCCCTTTTTTCAGTGCTTTGATGATATTGTTTCTGAAAAAAAGACTCGGAATAAAATAGCTGGACATGATGATGATCTCGTGGCGTGCTTTTTTGAACATTTCCATATAGCTTGCAGAAATTTCATTCCTTCCCATAACCCAGTCGTTTCTTCTTATCCTGATTGGGCAATGCAAGTTGGTGTCCAGGGCATTGACAATATCCTGTTGAGACAATGCCAGCCAATCTTCAGGTTTTTTGCTGTAGCATTGGTTGCAAAGTTTGAATAATTCAAAAGAGGCTTCTCCTTCCACTTTGATCGCCCAATCCAACCAGGCAGGTGTTCCAGGTTTGTCGTTGTACCTGTCTGAAATATTGATGCCCCCGACGAGTGAAGCAATGCCATCACAAACAACAATTTTATGATGAAGCCGTCTGCCAAAATAATAATTGCCCCCCTTGAAAATGGGTTCAAAAAAACGCAGTCTGATGCCACTTTCGCGCATGCTGTTTTTAAAGCCAGTGGACAATCCTTTTGATGCATAACCATCCAGCAAAACCTGCACTTTTATCCCTTTTTTCGCAGCCTTGATCAATCTTGACGCCACTTCTTTTCCTGTCTCATCCTCCTCAAAAATATACACCTGGAGCTGGATGGATTTACTGGCCTTATCAATCATGTCGTGCAGAACGGAAAAATATTTTCTGCCACCCCTGATCAACTCAGCCTTGTTGTAAAGGGTGAAAGCTGTTCTAATTTTGGTTGCTGAAGACATGCAGGTTTTTGGGGGAAGCTACTGTATCGCTACGTTATGATGTATGATGAAGATCATTGTTTTTTGCCCACAGACACTTTAAAGGGATGAATATGAGCGTTGGATGTGGACTAATTGTTCAATTACTCTTCCAGCGCTTTCGTATTTTTGGAGAAGGTTTTCAATATTCCAACATGTCAAAAAATGTCAACGATACGCCATTGATGCAACAGCACCGGGCCATTAAGCAGAAGTATCCCGATGCCATCCTTTTGTTCAGGGTAGGAGATTTTTATGAAACCTTTGGTGAAGATGCCATAAAATCATCAGCAGTGCTGGGAATTACGCTGACCAAGCGAAACAATGGAGCTGCTTCAACCCTTGAATTAGCCGGTTTTCCCTACCATTCGCTTGATAGTTATTTGCATAAATTGGTCAAGGCTGGTTTTAGGGTGGCCATCTGTGACCAGCTGGAAGACCCTAAAATGGTGAAAGGCATTGTAAAGCGGGGCGTGACTGAAATGGTTACTCCTGGCCTGGCGACACATGACAAATTACTGGAGCACAACAGCAATAATTTTCTTGCAGGCATTCATTTTGGAGAGCAGGTCAACGGTATTTCCTTTTTGGATATCTCAACTGGTGAATTTT
>CANHSD010000133.1 GCA_947463105.1 Chitinophagaceae bacterium | reverse complement strand
GAATTTTAAAAAAATATCTCATGGCATACGATGTTCTAGTATTAGGTAGTGGTCCTGGCGGTTATCCCGCGGCGATCAGGGCTTCTCAGCTTGGCTTCAAAGTGGCGATTATAGAAAAGGAAAGTCTTGGCGGTGTTTGCCTCAATTGGGGTTGTATCCCTACCAAAGCCTTGTTGAAAAGTGCCCAGGTATATGAGTACATGAAGCATAGTACTGATTATGGCATCAAGAGTACAGGTGTTGAACATGATTTTGATGCGGTGGTCAAAAGAAGCCGTGGCGTAGCCGATAAGATGAGCAAGGGCGTTCAGTTCCTCATGAAAAAGAACAAGATCGATGTGGTCATGGGATATGGCAAGATTGCAGGCAAAGGAAAGGTTGAAGTGACTGCTGCAGATGGAAAAAAACAAATTGTTGAAGGGAAATACATCATCATCGCTACAGGTGCCAGAACCCGTCAGTTGCCTAATCTTCCTCAGGATGGCAAAAAAATCATTGGCTATCGCGAAGCCATGGTGCTTCCACAGCAACCCAAATCCATGATTGTGGTGGGCAGTGGTGCCATTGGCGTTGAGTTTGCAGATTTCTACAATACCATGGGTACCAAAGTAACCGTAGTGGAGTTCATGGATCGCATTGTACCAGTTGAAGACGCAGACATCAGCAAAGAGCTTGAAAAGCAATTGAAGAAAAAAGGGATCACCGTACTTACTTCCAGCGAAGTAACCAAGGTAGATACTTCAGGTGCTGGCGTAAAAGCCACCGTGAAGAGTGCTGCAGGAGAATCCGTTCTTGAGGCGGAAATCCTGTTGAGTGCCGTGGGTATCGCTCCCAATATTGAAAACATTGGTTTGGAAGAAAACGGAATCAAGGTTGAAAAGGGCAGGATTGTGGTAGACAAAGGACAGCAAACATCTGTTGCAGGTATTTTTGCCATTGGAGATTGTTCACCTGGTCAGGCGCTTGCCCACGTAGCAGGAAAAGAAGGCATCAATGCAGCTGAAAGCATTGGCTACCTGGAGAAGAAATACAACCACAAGCCTGATGCCATCGATTACAACAATATTCCTGGCTGTACCTATTGCTCACCAGAAATCGCTTCCGTTGGATTCACTGAGAAAGCGGCCAAAGATGCAGGGTATGAAGTGAAAGTGGGTAAATTCCCCTTCATGGCGAGCGGAAAGGCAAGTGCTTCAGGCAATACCGATGGATTTGTGAAGGTTATTTTTGATGCCAAATATGGCGAGTTTCTTGGGGCCCACATGATTGGTGCAGGTGTTACAGAAATGATTGCTGAGGTGGTCGTTGCCCGCAAGCTTGAAACCACTCACCATGAAATCCTCAATGCCATTCACCCACATCCTACCATGAGTGAAGCGGTGAAAGAAGCCGTGGCGGCTGCTTATGGTGAGGCGATTGATATTTAATCGTTGAAGAGGTTGAGAAATGTTTAGGGAGGTTGAGCCTGCCAACCAGAGGTTGGTAAACCTGCCGAACGCAGGAGAAGTTGAAGGGGGTTGAGGAGGTTGAAGGGGATTGAGCTTGCCAACCAGAGGTTGGGAAACCTGCCGAAAGTTGGGGAAGTACAGCGAATTTGGGGGATACTAGTTATCATCAACCACCAAATCCAACCGAAAACAAAATAAAAATGGGGTCAAGTTTTGCTTGACCCCATTTCATTTCCCTCAACCTCCCTTAACCCCATTGCCAATCTCCCTGCTCAACTGACCCGCATTGATCATTCCTACATGGCGCCAAACCTCCTTTCCTCCCTTGAAAAGGACCAAGGTTGGCATGGTTGTGATATGAAATTTTGCAATAATATGGGAGTCTCGATCTAGGTTTACGTCTACGATTGGGTAGGAATGGGAAATATCGGCAGAAAATTTTTCCAGTTCAGGCTTCAAAACATTGCAGGTGACACACCAGGAGGTAAAAAAGTTGACTAAAATCGTTGGTGTTGCAGCAATAGATTCAAGTATTGTTTTCATTGGTGGGATTTGTACAAAGTTACCTAAATTGCTGTTGGACGGGGGATCCCAATCCTGAAAACGCTTATTTATCTCTTTTCCCCTTTTTTATTTTGTACATTTGCATTTTATCGCTACATTTGCACTCCCTAAAAAATTAGTTTATGGCACGAGTATGTCAGGTTACAGGAAAGCGCCCGATCACAGGAAACAAGGTTTCCCATTCCAATATTAAAACCAAGCGTCGTTTTCTTCCTAACCTTCAGACCAAGCGTTTCTTCCTCGCAGAAGAAGACAAATGGGTTACATTGAAGCTTTCTTCAGATGCAATCCGTACCATCAACAAGAATGGTCTGTACAGTGTTGTAAAGGAATTGAGGGCTTCAGGCGTTAGCATTTAATCATCGTAATAAACCAAAGCAATGGCTAAGAAAGGTAACAGGGTTCAGGTGATATTGGAGTGCACAGAGCACAAAACCAGCGGCATGGCAGGAACAAGCCGTTATGTCACCACCAAAAACAAGAAAAATACGCCTGAGCGTATGGAGTTGAAGAAATACAACCCCATCCTGAAAAAATGTACTGTTCACAAAGAAATTAAATAATCATGGCAAAAACAGCTTCAAAAAACGCGAAAGTAAAAGACCTTAAAGCTTCTGCCGAAGCCAAGAACTGGACCAAGGTTATCAGGGCTGTAAGAAGTCCTAAAACTGGCGCCTATACATTCAAAGAGGCAATCGTTCACAAGGATAAGGTGAAGGATTATCTTGGCCAATAACCCAATGCTGGTAAACTATTTTAAGAGCTGTTCCGTTTAATTATTCGGGACAGCTTTTGTTTTAAGGGGAGCTGAGCATCAATGGCAAAATTTAAAATCTAGGTTATGGGATTTTTTGACAGGCTATTTGGCAAGAAAGAGAAGGAGCAGCTGGACAAGGGTCTTGAGAAGACCAGGGAAACCTTTTTTTCCAGGGTCACCAAAGCCATTGCAGGAAAGTCTGCCGTTGATGACGAGGTGCTTGATCAGTTAGAAGAAGCCTTGATTACAGCAGATGTTGGAGTAGATACAACCCTGGCCATTATTGAAAAAATTCAGGCAAGGGTATCAAAAGATAAATACCTGGGTACAGATGAATTGAATGGTATTCTTCAAGAGGAAATCAGGGCCATTTTGGTGGATGATGAAGATGATACCCTCAAACGTTTTGATATTCCGGAAGGGAAAAAACCATTCGTCATGCTTGTGGTTGGCGTAAATGGAGTTGGAAAAACAACCACCATAGGTAAACTTGCAACCAATTTTAAGGCTGCCGGAAAAACGGTGATGCTGGGAGCCGCAGATACATTTCGTGCTGCAGCAGTTGACCAGCTGACCATATGGAGCGAGCGGGCGGGCGTTGCTATTGTAAAGAAGGAAATGGGCAGTGACCCTGCATCTGTAGCCTTTGATACCGTCAACAGTGCCGTTGCCAAGGATATTGACATTGTCATCATTGATACCGCAGGAAGGCTGCACAACAAGGCCCACCTGATGGAAGAATTGAGCAAGATCAAGCGGGTAATCCAAAAGGTCATACCTGATGCACCGCATGAAACATTGCTGGTGTTGGATGGAACAACAGGACAAAATGCCATTGAACAGGCCCGTCATTTCTCGGCAGCTACGGATGTGTCTGCCCTTGCCATCACCAAACTCGATGGTACTGCAAAGGGTGGGATCGTATTGGCCATTGCCAATCAATTCAAGATTCCGGTGAAATTCATTGGGGTTGGCGAACAGGCCTCAGACCTGATCGTATTTGATAAAAAAGCTTTTGTGGAAGGACTTTTCAAGTTGTAAATAATGAAATCAAAAACCATAAAGAAAGACAAGGTCAACATCATCACGCTGGGATGCAGCAAGAACATGGTGGACAGTGAGGTATTGAGCGGGCAGTTGCAGGCCAATGCATTTGACGTAGTCCACGAAAATAAAAAACTGGACCATAATATTGTCATTGTCAATACCTGTGGATTCATCGATAAGGCAAAGGAGGAAAGTGTCAACACCATCCTTGACCAGGTGGACCTGAAGAAAAAAGGAAAGCTGGACAAGGTCTATGTTACAGGCTGCCTCAGCGAACGCTACAAACAAAACCTTGAAACGGAAATTCCTGAAGTGGATGCCTATTTTGGTACCATGGAATTGCCAGGCTTGTTGGCGGTATTGAATGCCGATTACAAAACCGAGTTGGTGGGAGAGCGCTTGCTTAGTACTCCTTCCCATTATGCATACATGAAGATCAGTGAAGGGTGTAACAGGACCTGCTCTTTCTGCGCTATTCCGCTGATGCGTGGAGATCACCGCAGCAAGCCAATGGAAGAACTCATTTTAGAAGCCGAGAAGCTGGTCAAAATGGGTGTGAAGGAATTGATGTTGATTGCCCAGGAATTGACCTACTATGGTCTTGATTTGTACAAGAAAAGGATGTTGCCTGAGCTGCTGAAAAAATTGGCAGCTGTAGAGGGCATTGAATGGATCAGGCTTCATTATGCTTATCCATCAAAGTTTCCTTTGGATATCATTGATGTGATGAAGGAAGAGCCTAAAATTTGCAATTACCTGGATATGCCTTTGCAGCATGCCAGTGATAATATGCTCAAGGCCATGAAGCGGCAAATCACCCGTCAGGAGATGAAAGACCTGATTGGAGAGATCCGTTCAAGGATTCCTGGTATCTGTCTTCGTACAACATTGATTGCAGGATTTCCTGGAGAAACAAGGGAGGATGTAGAGGAAGTGAAAGAATTTCTGGCAGAAATGCAGTTCGATCGTGTTGGCATTTTTACCTATTCTCATGAAGAAGATACTTCAGCCCATGCCCTGGAAGACACGCTGAGCGCAGAAGAGAAAGAGGCGCGGGCACAAGAAATCATTGAGTTTCAGCAAGAAATCAGCTTTGAGAAAAACCAATCCATGATCGGTCAAACACTTAAAGTGATTGTTGACAAAAAAGAGGCGGGAAGGTATATCGGAAGAACGGAGTTTGACAGTGTAGAGGTAGACAATGAAGTGATCATCCATTCTTCGCGCAAATTGAACCCTGGAGACTTTGTGAATGTTATCATAACCAAGGCATATGATTATGATCTTGAAGGCGATGTTGTGTAGTCGGTTACAGAATCATTAAACCATCATTCAAATTTGGAAACCTCCTGTCGATACATCAATTACGAAAATACCGGAATGTTCTCCCGGCTGATCGCGGATTATCTTGGTGATGGCATGTTCATCAAAGACTTTTATGCGCATCCCACCAATTTAGCAGGAATAGCCGCATCCATTGAGGAGAGGAGAAAATTTCCAACGGATCGAGGCAAGATTGTTGCTGCATTCAAGGAAGCGTATACCCATTCCAATCCATCGCCCAAGCAACTTGAAAACATTGAATTGCTGGCGGAAGACAATACATTTACCATCTGCACTGCACACCAGCCCAACATATTCTCGGGGTATCTCTATTTTATTTACAAAACTGCGCATATAATCGCATTGTCACAAAAGTTATCAGCAGATTTTCCCGACTGCAGATTCGTGCCGGTTTTTTATATAGGAAGCGAAGACAATGATCTTGATGAGCTCTCTGCATTCAACCTCAACCAGAAAAAGTACAGGTGGGAAACCAGCCAGACAGGTGCAGTGGGCAGAATGGTTGCAGATGAAGGTGTTGAGTCGCTCATCAAAATGGTTGAGACATCACTTATGCATCTTCCCTTTGCAAAGGAAATCATTGCCATCATCAGGAAAGCCTATACCAAGGGAAATGATATGGCGCAATGCACTTTTATCCTGCTGAATGAATTGTTTCGTGAACAGGGTTTGCTGGTGCTACAGCCCGACAATGCTTCGCTGAAGGAGCTTATGAAATCGGTGTTCAGGGATGATTTGCTACACAATACTGCCCAGCAGATTGTTGGAGAGACCAATACAAGGCTGGAAAAACAATACAAGCTTCAGGTCAATCCAAGGCCCGTCAATTTATTTTATTTGAGGGATGGGATAAGGAACAGGATTGACAAAAGAGGCAACTTGTATACTGTTGATGAAACGGTGATCCGTTTTACAGAAGCAGAGATTCTTACAGAATTGAATGAATATCCTGAGCGGTTCAGCCCCAATGTAATCCTGAGGGGAATTTACCAGGAAACGATATTGCCCAATATTTTGTTTGTGGGTGGCGGGTCTGAGGTTGCCTACTGGATGCAGTTGAAAGGACTCTTTAATCATTATAAAGTGCCTTTTCCCATGTTGGTTTTGCGCAACAGCTTTATGCTGATGGATGCAAACCATGAGCACAAGATGAAGGAATTGGCTATCCATGATGCTGATTTATTCAAGGAAGAAACTTCCCTCGCCAACGAGCTGGTCCAACGCTGGGCTGGTGCTGAATTATCATTGAAAACTGAAGAACAGGAAAGCCGTGAATTCTTCAGCCATTTGAGGAAAAGGGCTGCAGCAATTGATAAGACACTTGTTCAGCATGTTCACTCACTAGAAGTAGATCACTTGAAGAAGCTGGAGACGTTGGAAAAGAAAATGCTGAAAGCAGAACGCAAGAAACAATCCATTCAATTGCAACGCATCTGGAAATTGAAAGCAGAATTGTTTCCCAACAATACTTTACAGGAAAGGGTAGATAATTTTATGCCCTATTATGCACAATACGGTCCGTCGTTTATAGAAGTTGTTTTGAAGCACTCACTGGCTTTGGAGCAAAGGTTTGGAGTAGTTATTATTGGTTGAAGAGGTTGAACAAGTTTAAGTGGTTGAAGTAGCGAGGCGCGTTGAAGTTGTTGAATTTACCAGCCAACCAGAGGTTTGTAAACAGAAGGCTGGGGGGGTGAACTTGCCATCCTAAGGCTGGGTCGGCCTTCGGCCTGTTGAAGTTATTAAGTTCTTCAACCCCTTAAACCCCTTCAACTTTTTTCAAAATGTCTTCCGTCGCAGACAATCCAACCCTCGTTGCGCCTGCTTCAATCGCAGCCAATACTTCTTTACGTGTCCGGATTCCGCCAGAGGCTTTGATTTGAATATCAGGGGAACAATGCTCGCGCATCAATGTTAGGTCATGAATGGTTGCTCCTTTGGCCAGAAATTTTCCATCCTCCTGTTTCACATATCCGAATCCGGTTGATGTTTTGACGAAGGCTACATGAAGGCTTGAACAAAGCTTACAGAGTTGAATTTTTTGATCATCATTGAGGTAATCGTTTTCAAAGATTACTTTGAGGATGGCATTATGCTCCAGTGTAGCATCCATGATTTGGGATATCTCATTTTCCACATATTCCCAATCCCCGCCAACAACTTTACCTATATTGACCACCATGTCAATTTCAGTGGCCCCATTCCTGCAGGCCTCAATCGTTTCTATCACTTTGATATCAGTTGTATTGCCGCCATGAGGGAATCCAATCACCGTGCAAACCCCAACTGCTGAACCTTTGAGCAATTTGGCAGCATGTGCAACGGCAGATGGCTTCACGCATACCGTGGCAGTACCATATTTGAGACCTATCCTGCAAGCCTCTTCCAGGTCTTTATCGGTTGCTGTAGGATGCAACACGGAGTGGTCTATGTATTTTGCGAGGTCCATTATAGATCAAATGTATTGTCAAATCCTTTGCTTTTCAGCGCCTTGATTTTTTTTCCAACCTCATTTTTCATTTTTG
>CANHSD010000132.1 GCA_947463105.1 Chitinophagaceae bacterium | reverse complement strand
TTGTATTGCGTAAAGCAATCCAGTAATATCCAAGCAATATACCTGATACAAGGATTGCCTTGAGGATGTAAATGAATAGAAGTTGCATGGCATTATTTTTTCTGTTTAATCTGCTTTAATAAAAGCTCAAGGTCTTCTACGGAGAGCTTTTTCTTGTCCACGAGAAAGGATACCACTTCCTTGTAGGATCCTTCAAAATAACCCTTGGTGATGCCGGCGATGGATCCTGAAGTATAGTCATCTTTTGAAAGCAGTGGATGATAAAAATTATAGCGGTTGGGGGTTTTGATGCCCACAACTTCTTTCTCTACCATGATTTTCAACAGTGTTGCAATGGTGTTGTGGTGCGGCTTTGGCTCGGGCATGGCATCAACAATATCCTTTAGGTATCCGCCGTCGCCAAGCCTCCAGATGGCTTGCATGATTTGCTCCTCTGCTCTCGTTAAGGTCTTTATCATAACTAAATATTTAGTCTAAATTAAAACTAAAGTTTTAGTTTACAAAATTTATTCGCAATTATTATAACAAATAGTTTGATCTCTTGTACAATCTCCCCCTGTGCACAGCCTGATAAAAAATGCATTTTTTTCTTCGATGCCGAAGTGGGAAACAAAAATCCCGGTCACTTGAGGCAACCGGGATTATTTTAAAACTGTCGACTTCTTGTAGGACTATTCTTTATTCTATTAAAGAATAATAACGCGCTTGATGTACTGATGTAAACCGTGTGTAATCTTGATGAGGTATACACCCGGTTTGGCATTTTGCAAGGAGATACTTCTTTTGTAGTTTCCACTGAAATTTGCCTGCGTTTGCCGGAATACTTCTCTTCCCTCCGAACTTAAAACTGCAATAGCTAAATCCTCGCGGCCTGTAACACTGAAGCTAAGATTAAAGTTGCCATTACTTGGGTTAGGAGCTACAGTAAATTTGATTTTATCTGGAGCAACATTAATTATTGAAGTTACCGTTACATCTTGTTCTGCAGATAAGCTTTCGCAATTAAAATCATCAAGAATTGAAGTTCTGTATTTACCAGATTGAGTGACTTTAAGTTTTTGTCCTTTTTCACCTTGAATATCAACTCCATTCAACTGCCATTGATTGCCATTTGCGATAGAACTAATCAAGGTATCAGCAATTCTTGTAACTGTAGGAATTAAATTATTGATGGCTGTAACGGGAGTTTTAGCTGTTGGACAACCTTCTGAAAGCAGTCTTACTCTCATGTCGTAGAAGAAATAGTAGAACTGATTTGGATCGGCAGTAGATGAAGGAACAACACTGTTTCCTGTAACACTCAGCCCCGAGTTTATGCCATTAATATTTTGTGGATAAGGTGAAGCGGTTATATTGTTGTTTCTATAAACTGTTGCGCCATCGGTACACTGCATAATCAACACGTGATTTCCGGGTGTGATTACGCCAAAGTTCAAATTGAAAATCATTCCCTTGTCGTTGGGATCATTCTCTGTAACTACACCAGCTTGTGCAGTTGGTCTGGTATTGGAGACAATAAAATCTCTTTGACCCAAATTGAAATAACTATATCCCCCTTGAGCATTTTCGCTCGCCAGATCAGCCAAGATAACTCTGACCTTACCAGGATTGCCAATAAACATCTTTACTGATTCAATTACCATTGGAACAGAATTGGAGAAACGTACGAAATTGCCGTTAAATTCATTGTATCCGCCAAAAGAAAATGCTGTTTTGTCTTTCGGGCCTACTGTTCCAACAAGGTCATTAAAAGATCCAAAATATTTCTTGTCAGCTTTCAATATACTTGTGTTGGCGATTGTATTAACTGTTGATAAAGCAAATGGCATTTTTGCGGTATCCGATACAAACCAGCTGATATAATTACCAGCAGTTGTAGTGCCTCTAAGCAAAGCTGCTGAATTATTACAAATCAACGCCTGTAACCCTGTCGGTGCAACACCAGTCCCCAAGGCATTTGCTTCTGAAACCACCTGGTTGTTTTCTGCATTCTGATCAGTTACCAAATTTGCTTTTGCTGTAAAAGTATATTTTGAATTAGCCTTCATAACAAATGGTGTTTGGAATGTGTACTCAGATTCAGCACTAGATTCAAGTGTACTATTAAATAAACCTGTGATGGTTGAAAGAGGATTTCCATTTTCTTTTATTTCTACTGATAAAGGAATATTCCTTTGCTCTTTGCTTCCAGCGTTTCTGAATTTAATTGTAACATATTGAGCGCCATCTGCACATTCACCATCAAAAGGGTAAACAATTGAGTTTAATGCAAGATCGTTAGAAGGTCTTACAATAGTTAGCGTATAATCCTGCGCTTCACCTCTCGTATAACTGCCGGAAGCTTGAATTGAGTTAGGGGCATTGGTTTCTGAAACTATTACGCGCATCAGCAAATTATCTCCAATGGCAAAGCCTGTAGGTAAGCTGATAGTTGTTCTGAATGTGCTATCGTTTTGCAGCGCCTGACTGGTTGCAAATGATTCACCGGCATCTCTAAAATCACCATCATTATTGGTATCAATAAATATTTTGGCATACCTGACGTTGTTGGTTTTATCGCAACTTCTCACGCGCATAAAGAAAGCATTTGACCCACCTGATTCAATGGTATATGTAGAGAGTCTGCTGTCTTTATAACTGCTACACGTGTCTTTGTATTTCGTGCTGATGTCTCCAAATGAAAGCGAATCAATGTAAGCACCACTTTGGTCAGTGAATGTGGCAGGTGAGTAAGCTTTTCCACCAATTCCAGAAACAATCAAAGAAAAATTCTGACTGCCATTACCCCTGATCAGTTGGCCCTTATGACGTACCTCAATGGTGTATGTTTCGCCAAGTAAAACAGAGTCTATCTCAATCTTTTCAACATTATCAACATCATTGTCTCCTCTTGTAGCAGAATTGAAAGGGGCGCTACCATCTAGTTTCCAAGGGAAGAAAGTGTTGTTTCCTTGTTTAACGCGAAGGTCTAAATCATTTACCAATTTCTTATCTCTAGAATTGAGCACTCCATTTGGAGTAATTGAACCGGCTGGGTCAGTCCATACAATTGTTGCACTTAAAGAACCTTTACCCGATGCAACTACATTTACTGTATATACTGAATCATTTTTCAGGTTTTTTTCTACTACCAAATTGTTTTGTGTATTATTAAGCACACCTGCTGCTCTGGCAATATTGGCAAGTCCCCATCCATGTTTGTAATCTGGCCCCGAAACAGTTGTTGCTTTATCAGTAGTGTGTAAAATCAATCCCTTGATGGTGGAGGACCATGCTGCATTGTTGTTGTTTTTTCTCATGAAAAGTTCTTGCAACAAAATAGCGGAACCAGCTATAGTAGGAGAGGACATAGATGTACCAGATAGTGTTGAATAAGAAGAATTACTCCCAGCACCTGAAGAAGTTAATCCTGTGCCGTTTGCTACAACATCTGGTTTTATCCTGCCATCGTCTGTCGGTCCAAAACTGCTACTGTTACTGAGAACTACATCAGATGCTGAAGTATAGCCACCTGAAATAGGCAAAACATTTCCTACAATCAGCGCATTCTTAGCATTGGTATAAGTGGGTAATAAGTCAAAACCAATTTGATCATTTATGCCTGCTGGCCTTGCGCCTGCATCAACCATGGAATTGGATTCATTAAATCTCCAATAGTTGGCACCCAAGGCAGGACCGCTTTCGTTTCTGTTGTTGCCTGCTGATTTCACAAGAAGGTAGTTAGGCGATAGGGTTGCTATCGAATCCCACATTTGTGCCTCTGAACTGTAATGACCAAATTTCCAATCCTCCGTTGATCCTGGAGCGCCCCAGAATTCCCATCTGTTTTGTGCACTGTTGAATCTCCATCCTGCAATACTACCATAGGAGTGATTAGACACAAGAAGGTTTGAAGCTTCACCGGAAATCTCTGAGATGTGATTAGCAAAATCATAAGCAATGATTCCTTTGATGCCATGTGCCATACCTTTTGCTACACTATTCACGCCTGATGCTACTAGTGTACCGGTAACGTGTGTTGCGTGATTGTCTACTGTTGCAGCGTTGTCCTTTTGTGTGATTCTACCATTGAGCTCAACGTGTGACTTATTGACCAAACCTCCATCCCACAAAGCGAGCTTATTGGTAAGTAAATCACTTGATCCATTTAAATTTAATCCAGCGCTTCCTCCAGTCCATAATTTATTTGTACCAATTGTAGATGCAGCTATTACGTTACTTTGAGTGCCAACATACATTGGAAAACCTAATTCGTCAACACCAACCAGTTGAGCGATGTTCCCCTTGTCATCTATAATGGTTAATCTCCATCCCTTTTGGGCAGCAATGCTCATTGCTTTTTCATACCGTTGTGTTTCTATTTTACCTTGATCAATTGAAATTTTCTTAAGCTCACGTATTTGAGGTATGGTTTGCTTTTGTGCATTCAATAATGTGTTACATAGCAATAAAAAAGCTACAACAACAAAAACTTTATTTTTTTGCATTCTCATAACGTTGAAGATAAAAATTATTGGCCTGAAAAAGCTAACTTGTTCAAAATAAGCCGAATTTAAACAATTATTAAATTGGATGTGCAAAATGTGGATTAACGGGAAAACGATGGTATTTATGCTGCTACTGCTTTCCCTGGTGGGTTGTGGGAGTGCAATAGTGCAGGTTACAGGTAAGGTGAAGCGTGTAATGGGAAACCAGATGCCTTCACCTGATGTCCTAAATGAGGAGCCAGCCGGCTTTAGTACTACTGTCTATTTCTTTGCGCCCACACTGATGAACATGGGGATGCCTACCGGAGAACAGGGGGTGTTCTTGATGACAGATAAAAAATTGGTTGCCCAATCGTTAGCAGAAAAAGATGGCAGTTTTAAGTTGAAATTAAAGCCAGGAAAGTACTCGGTCCTTTTGGGGAAAGACGGTCAGTTTTATAGCAATATTTCCAGTCTGGATGGGCTCATCAATCCCATTGAAATCAATAAAAGCAGCAACAAGCCTATCGTTTTAAAGGCTGATTGGGGAGCTAATTATTAGCAGTAGGTCTCTGCCTGGTTTAATGTCTTGTTCAAAAACTAAATTTTTAGTTATAAAAAATAAAAATTTATTTTTTATGGAGACAACCAAAACCGAATAAATGATATCTTAATTCGATTATCTCAACATTATGGAAAAATTATCTTTAGCTCCCTCAGGTTTTAAAGCACTGTTATTGGCACTTGGATTGCCACTTATTATCGTTTTCTTGCTGGTTAACTCCAATGGCAGTTTATCCGGACTCTATGTTGTGCTGCTTATCCTGGTTGGAATATTTGACTTATTTATTATCAATGGAATTACTGTTGTTCAGCCCAACTATGCGACAGTGCTCACCTTCTTTGGTAAATACGTTGGCACCATCAAGCAAAACGGACTCTTATTTGTCAACCCGCTTTATAAAAAAACGAAAGTCACTTTGAGAACCCAAAGTACTGAGTCCAGTAAATTGAAGGTGAATGACAAATTGGGCAACCCCATCGAAATTGCCGTTGTGATTCTTTGGCAAATCAGTGATACCTACAAAGCCACTTTTGAGGTAGACAATTTCAGGGAATATGTAAAAAACCAAAGTGAGGCAGCTGTCCGTCACCTTGCCACAAGTTATGCATACGACAATATCGAAAGCGATCACCCCCAGATTACACTTAGCGGAAACAGCGATCAGGTGACACAAATGATGGAGGATGAGTTAAACAATCGTTTGGTCAATGCCGGCATCACTATTCTTGAAGCAAGAATTTCTCACCTGGCTTATGCCCCGGAAATTGCAGGTGCCATGTTACAGCGCCAGCAGGCTACAGCCATTGTTGCTGCAAGATCCAAAATTGTAGAAGGCGCTGTAGGCATGGTAGAAATGGCCCTCGATAAATTATCAGAAAGAAACATCGTTAAACTGGATGATGAAAAGAAAGCAGCCATGGTGAGTAATCTTATGGTGGTGCTTTGTGGCGAGAAATCTGTTTCTCCAATTCTGAACACAGGTTCAATGTAACATCACCCAAGACTATTACCTTTGTGCCATGTATCGTCTTCTCAGAAATTTGCTTTTTAATTTGGAAGCCGAGCAGGCGCATTATTTTTCAATGAATCTGCTAAGCACAGCCTGCAGTATCGGGCCGGTCAGAAAAATCATTGGCAAATGTTATACACCTGCTGCACCTGGTTTAGGAAGAACTGCATTTGGACTCTATTTTAAAAATCCTGTCGGGCTCGGAGCCGGATTTGACAAAAATGCTTGTTACCTGAGAGAACTGGAAGCCCTTGGTTTTGGCTTTGTAGAAATAGGAACGGTTACTCCCCTTCCTCAGGAAGGAAACGAAAAACCCCGGCTGTTCAGGCTGCCCGAAGACAAAGCCCTGATCAACAGAATGGGATTCAACAATGACGGGGTGAAGGTAATCAGAAAGCGGTTGGAGGAGTGGAAGAAAAATACCACCCCTCTCCTGCCTGCCGTCAGGCAGGCTCGAACCCACGCTGCAGGCCTCGGAGCCCCTCCTGAACAGGATTACCAACCTTTGGTTGGAGTGGAGTTTGGGAAGCAGACAGGAATCCAGGGTAAAATGATCATCGGCGGGAACATTGGCAAGAACAAGGTGACCCCGAATGAGGATGCCTGGAAGGATTATGAAACTTGCTTTAATGAATTGTTTGATGTGGTGGACTATTTTGTTGTAAACGTCAGTTCACCCAATACACCAGGACTTAGGGCGCTGCAAGACAAGGACTCCCTCTTAAAAATTCTGGGAACCCTGCAAGAAAATAACAAACAAAGGCCTGTACAAAAACCAATTCTCCTTAAGATTGCACCGGACCTCACCGATGGACAACTCCAGGACATCGCTGACCTGGCAGCAGAGATTCAATTGGATGGAATTGTTTCAAGCAATACAACCATTTCAAGAGAAAAGCTGTCTGGGCTATCCAAGGCCCAGTCTGAAGCCATTGGCATGGGAGGATTGAGTGGCCAACCCTTGAAGACGGCTTCAGATGATATACTTGAAAAAATCACCAGGCTGACAGCAGGCAAGGTTCCGGTTATCGCCAGTGGAGGAGTTTTCACCGGAAAAGATGCAGCAGACAAATTCAACCGCGGCGCAGTGCTTGTGCAGGTTTGGACAGGTTTCATCTATGAAGGACCAGGCATCGTAAAAAAGATTTGTAAAGAAATAAAAGCATAATATGACCAGTTTATTGACCGTTGATTCGCTGATTAGCCTGATTACACTTTCTTTGCTTGAAATTGTATTGGGGATTGACAATGTGATCTTTGTTTCCATTTTGATGGGACGATTGAAAGCAGAACAAAAGCTTGCTGCACGCAGGTTGTGGATGATCCTGGGCATCAGTGTCCGTATCTTGTTGTTGCTTGCCCTGGGATGGCTGGTTGCCAATGGTAACAAGGAATTGTTTGGACTAGACCTGAATGGCAAACACTATGGATTCAACCTCAGGAACTTGATTCTTTTTGCCGGTGGACTGTTCCTGCTTTACAAAACGGTTAAAGAGATTCACGCAAAACTGGAAGGAGAACACGAATTCAATGCTGAAGGAAAAAAAGTCCAGGCCTCTTTTTTCAGCATCATCTCTCAGATTATCCTGATTGACATGATTTTTTCTTTTGACAGCATCATTACTGCAGTGGGTATGGCTAAACACGTAGAGATCATGATTGTGGCTGTGGTCATTGCCATGATCATCATGTTTTTCTTCTCAGAAAAAATCTCCACTTTTATTCACAAGCATCCAACATTGAAAATGTTGGCACTTGCCTT
>CANHSD010000131.1 GCA_947463105.1 Chitinophagaceae bacterium | reverse complement strand
CGTGGAAACCAAAAAGAGTTGAGTGTTGAACTCTTGATGTACCTGCCCAAGGGTAAAAAATCATACCCAACATTTTTGGGATATAATTTTGGTGGTAATCATACTGTTTACAAAGATACTGCCATCCATGTCGCCAAAGAATGGAATGGTGCGGCAAAACCCCGGGGAGTTGAAACTGTCAATTGGGAAGTGGAAAGATTGATCAATGCAGGATGCGGTGTTGCCACCATGTATTATTGGGACATTGCGCCTGACAGAGAAGATTTTTCTATCGGCATTTATCCATTGTTGTACAAGGCCGGTCAAACAAAGCCGGCGAACAACGAGTGGGGATCGCTGGCAGCCTGGGCCTGGGGACTTTCCCGGGCACTGGATTATATGAAAACCGACAAGCAGGTTGATGGGTCCAAGGTCATTGTGGTCGGCCACTCCCGTTTAGGGAAGGCCTCTCTTTGGGCAGGAGCCAGAGACCAGCGTTTTGCTGCTGTCATTTCAAACAATTCTGGATGTGGAGGTGCCTCCATTTACCGTGGGAAAGCCGGTGAAACCTTGCTGAAAATGAACAACCGGTTTCCCAGATGGACAGCTGTGAATTTTAAAAAATATACCGAAAATGAGTCCTTGCTCCCATTTGACCAGCACATGGTTTTGGCCATGGTAGCTCCCAGGCCAATCTATGTAGCCAGCGCTTCCGAAGACGCTTGGGCTGATCCTAAAAATGAATTCAAATCAGCTTTTTTCGCTACACAGGTATACCATTTATATGGATTGAAAGGAATTGAGTCTGATGTTTTTCCTGCCTTGAATACCCCGGTAGGTTCAACTGTTTCATACCATATCAGAAATGGCAAGCATGATATTTTGGCATATGATTGGGATCAATACATTGCCTTTGCAAAGAAGTTCGTAAAATAAATAATTAAATAGTGTTCATGAAAATGAAGTTTTTTTTGGTCTTTTTTTTATCTGTGTTCCAGTTTGCTGCATTCACTCAGGTGAAAAATAAATACATTATTCCCGCCGTTTCAAATCCAAAGATTCGGATGGAAAACCTGCAACAACAATGGAAATCCTTGCATCAAAGTCCGCCAAGGCTTGGTGTACGTGATTGTTTTTTATTCCTGCTGGATGCATTGGATACAAAGTTTTTAAAGCCGGAAGAAGTGTTGTGGACGATTGATCTTGTTAAAACAAGGATCATTGCAGACAGCACAAAACCATCCTTCGGCAACATGTATTGGGGCTGGACGGAAACGGGTGGTGATGTAGGAGATGGCAACAATGTTGAATTCTGTGTGCAGTATGGGATACTGATCAAATTACTGTTCAATGATCGTCTTTCTCCTGAAGCCAGGGCTTCTTTGGATGATCTTTTTGCCCAAACATTGGTTGGTATTCGCCGACAGCCCGTGAGGATTTCTTACACGAATATTTATTTGATGCGTTGTTGGAATTTCATTGCCCTTGGCCAAGCATACAACAATGCTTCAGTTGTTGAAGAAGGGCGCAAGGCATTTGACATTTGGTTGAAGCATGTCGCCAATTATGGAAACAGGGAATATGATAGTCCAACCTATTCTGGTGTTGATATTGAATCCCTTTTGTTGATGGTTCAATTTGCCAAAGATCCAGACATCCATCAAAAAGCATCAGATGCGCTTGAGTTTTTTCTCACAGATTTAGCGGCACATTACAATCTGTTGGGAGGATATCTGGCTGGCGCGCACAGCAGGGATTACAACCGTGTATTCGGCCGGGATTTGCTGGAGGAGAAATACATCAATCCCTTGCTTGGCAGGGAAAATAAAAACAACCAGCTCTTCAATCAAATATGTTTCTCCATTTTGAAGGAGCGTGGTTTGACAGCATTCCAGCGTTCGCTCATGTCAAGACCCAATCGTTTTATTGAACAACGCTGGGATAGTTTACCCCATACTTTTACAACAGATTATCATGGAAAGAAATTTTCCATAGCCTCTTCCAGTCAGTATTACAGTCCGGATGACAAGTCCTTTGTGATGTACCTCAACAGCCAGCGTGTTCCAGAAATGCCGAATATTGTATATGTCATGGAAGGGCGGGATGATCATTATGGAACCTGGGGTGCAACAGGAATGGGAGATAAAATGAAGCATTTGATGCCGCCGAATTATCCCTCCAATGGTGGTTGGGGCAAGACAAGGCATTTGATGCCCTTTATGCAGGCTTCACAGAACAAGAACGAATTTGTGATGTTGGTCAGTGGGGATAAGGACCACAATTGCATCAATGCGTATGTCAATTCAACCGTGATACTTCCCAATTATTTTGATCAGCTTTGGTTTGGGAATACCCGTATCATGCAACGCGCTGTGGGTACTGCGATCCCGCTTGATTCAAGCAATACCTTTTTTGCAAAATTTGAAGATGTTGCCATCGCCATCAAAATAATGTACAGTAACGCTGAAAATGGCGAGCGGGCAACATTGTACAACGAAGGATTCAAATACAATGCCAACAGAGAAGCATTCAATTTGGTGCACAATGAAGCGTTGCGCCTAACATTGAAACATCCCGACAATGGAAAAGCAAACATCGTGATGTGGTGGAAAGCTGCTGAAGGGATTGATACAGATGCAAAGTTTCAGGCCTTTAGAAATGCAGTGTTGGATGCGCCAGTTACACTTACAGAAGTAAATGGCGTTCTTGATGTTGCTGTACAAACATCATCAGGTAAGCTTGGCTTGAAAGCAGACCTCAAAAAGAAAACAAGGTTGGATTATTATAATCCAACTCCCTTGAACAGGAATCTGCTGTTCAGTGTGGATGGCGTTGATTATGGCAAGAAAATAATGGGTAAATACCGTTAATCATTTAATATATTTTTGATGCGAAAACTCTTCTTCTTTTTTGTATTTGTCATTGCTTCAGTTGTTCATGTAGTTGCTCAACAGCAGCCCAAGACACCCCAGGTTAACCTGAATGTCAATTGGAAGGATTACCTCTCACGCCACGACATGGTATGGGATACCATGCCAGGAGATTATTTTGAAGCACCTTTTGTTGGGAATGGTTTGTTGGGTACCATCGTCTTCAAGGATAATCTGCAGCCCAATACACTGCGGTTTGAAATTGGCAGAACGGATGTATATGACCACCGCTCCAAAGACCTTCCCATTGCGCATTATGGCGGAAGAATTCCCATCGGACAACTCCTGCTTTCTACTGCAGGTCAGATCAAGGACATCAATCTGAGGACAGATCTTTGGAATGCCGAGATCCGTGGAATCATTCAAACCACCCTGGGGCAGATTTCGTTTCGTTGTTTTGTCCCAACGGGCGACAACGTGATTGTATTGAATGTAAAAACATCTTCCAAAGAACAAAATGCCATTTGCCGTTTTCGTCCACAGCAAGCAGTGAGTTCAAGGTATCTGGCACAACCGTTACGCGACAAGGGTTTCGTATACATGCCCAACCCTCCGTTTAGAGAGGAAACATTGGAAGGTATTCCTGTTGTTACACAACCCCTTACCATGGGCGATGATTTTGCTACTGCCTGGCATGAACGAAAACATTCCGACAGCACAAGAACCATCATGGTTACGGTGGCCAACCGATGGGCAAAGACCAGACAACCTTCCAGTGGCTCCGCCATTGATGCGGTGGCAACCATCAAGAATGCCGAGAAAAAATCAATCTCAACATTAGAGCGTGTTCACCGCGATTGGTGGCATGCTTATTACCCCAAAAGTTTCGTGACCTTTCCGGATGCCCGCATGGAAAGTTTTTACTGGATCCAGCAATACAAACTGGCCAGTGCCACAAGATCAGACAAGCCCGTTATTGACCTGATGGGCCCCTGGTACAAAGCAACAGTATGGCCTTGCCTGTGGATGAACCTCAATGTACAATTGTCCTATTATACAACGGGTATCACCAACCATCTTGACCTTGAGGAACCCTTGTACCGCCTCATTGAGAAACACAGGGATCAACTTGTATTGAATGTTCCAGAAGAATTCAGGGATGATTGTGCAGCCTTGGGAAACCCTGTTGGTTATGATGAGCTGGTCAATCCGGTATTCCTCACCACCGATCGCACAACAGACCGAGAAATGAACATCATTGTCTTGCCCTGGTTGATGCAGCAATTTTATGTACACAACAAGCGGACCATGGATGACGAACGGCTCCGCAAGTCCATTTTTCCGTTGATGAAAAAAACCTATAGTGTTTACCTGCGAATTTTATACAAAGGCGATGATGGCTTATACCATATCCCGTTGACATTTTCTGATGAATACGGAAAGGCCCAGGAAACCAGCATGAACATTGCTTTGGCCAGATGGGGTTTCAAAACATTGCTTGATATTTGTACACGCCTAAAGCTCAATGATCCTTTGGTTCCCGTCTGGAAAGAGCATTTGGATAAAATTGCCGACTATCAAACCAATGAAAATGGCATCATGATTGGCAAAAATGTTCCCTTTGCAAAACCCCACCGCCATTACAGCCACATGTTGGGCATTTTTCCTTTTTATGAAACGAATATCGAAGACAATATTGCAGATATTCCCTTGCTCAAAAAAACGGTGCAACATTTTACCGATGTGGATGGAGACAATTGCATGTACAAGTTCTCAGGAGCTTCTTCCATTTGGTCTTCCCTGGGCAATGGAGACAATGCATTGAAATGGGTGAACCGATCATTGGATGTTTTTCCAAGGATAGGGGAGATTCCTAAAATACCCACTTGTACACCCAATACAATGTATTGCGAAAGAGGGAATCCTACATTTGAATCTCCCATTTCTTCCTCCCGCGCCATGCTCGACATGCTGATTCAAAGCTGGGGCAATGTAATCCGTGTTTTTCCTGCCATGCCCGCTGCGTGGAAAGATGCCAGCTTTTTCCAGTTGAGAACCGAAGGAGCTTTTCTGGTCAGTGCTAAAAGAGAAAATGGCAAAACAAGATTTATATATGTCAAGAGCCTTGCTGGAGAACCGTGTATTGTTCAGGTAGATCCATCTGTCAGCCTAAACATGATTGGACCTGATGATTGCAGTTTTACGCAATCCAATGGAAAGATCACGATTGGGTTGAAAAAAGGGCAGGAAGCCATTTTGTACGCGGGAGCAAAACCTTCTGGCTTTGTCGTTTTTCCGATTCCCAACGATATCAACAGCAAAAACCAATGGGGCCTCAAAAAGATTTCATCAACCATACCAAAATAAATTGAAGCCTGCCATATCTAATCATATTTGTGACATAAACTAAAACGATTTAAATTTATCAACACATCAACTGCTTTGCCATGAAAAAATTGATTCCTGCAACATTCATAGGGCTTATTTTTTTTGCGAACGTATCTGCACAATCCTGGGTTGACTCGGTTGCAATGCACGGCAGGGTAGTCTACATGCCAGCCGAAAAATACAAGTGGGATTGGGGCCAGGCAACATTCCTCAATTCCCTGAAGCAGTTGTACCATGCCAGTTCCGAAGAAAAGCGTGCAACTTATTTTGAATACATCAAAACCGCGATGGCCGTTTCCGATAAAGTGGCCAATGGAAAACATCCCAACGCTGTGGCTTCTGCTCATGGCATCGCTTTCCTGGCGCGCATTACAGGCGATAAAAATTATACTGATAAAGCAAATGGTATCTATGCTGATTACCTGAACATCCCGCGTGCTTCCAACGGCGGTGTATCCCATCGTGCTGAAACCATAGAACTCTGGGATGACACTGTTTACATGCTCAGCATGTTTTTGTTGGAGATGTACAAACTTACTGGCGATGAAAAATACATTGTCCATTTTCTTGAACAATTCAATGCCCACAACAAGGAACTGACCGATCAAAAAACCGGACTTTGGGTACATGGTTGGGATGCAGACAGTGTTTTTTATGACGATGGCTGCAGCATCAAGAATTGGCCTGATAAAATCACCCACAGGAATGACCAGATATGGGCCCGCGGTAATGGATGGGTGGGCATGGCACTGGCCGACGCACTTGAAACCGTTGGAAGAAAATCCAAATTCTGGAAACCCCTTGAAAAAGGCTTGGTGCATTTTGTGAGTGCCGTGGCACCTTTTCAAGACAAGTCAAGTGGGCATTGGTATCAGTTGGTCACCCTTCCTGCGCTGCAAGGGAATTTTCTGGAAAGTTCTTGTACCGCCATGTTTTCCTATGCCATAACAAAGGGGATGCAATTGAAAATTTTGGACAAGAAAAAATACATGCCCATGGTGGAGGCATCCTACGCAGGTTTGCAGAAAATGAGTATGCGACAGGATGCGAACAGCCTTGTTCCCACAAGGGTTTCAGGAGGCACCTGCGTTGGTGACCAGCAATATTACCTGGGCAGAAAACTGGGCGAGGGCACTGGTTTTGGATATGGCTCCTTCATCATGTTCGGATTGGCTTACGAACAATACACTGGCTTGAGAAAATAATCACATCAAAAAATTATCATGCAAAGAAGAAATTTTGTGGCCCTCAGCACCACTGCGCTCGCTTCCATCCCATTCATGGGATTGGCATCCATAAACAAAATGAATGTTGTTGGAAATATGGCCAAACCGGACTGGCTCGTAAAAGCCATCAAAGACAACGACGCTTCGTTGAAAGGCTACGCAACCTCGAAGGTGACAGACCCTGCCAGTCCATATTTTGGGGGATATGTGGATTATTCCAACCTGGTCAATGCAGGTCATAACAACGGATTTTTGATCAATGCCTGCGTGGCAATCTCATCCCCAGAATCAACCTATTACCGTTCTCCTCAACTCCTTAAAGATATTGAAGATGTGATTGCATGCTTGCATGAGCTTCAACACGACGATGGTACCATCGACCTAATTGACACCAACTTCCATTCTACCCCTGATACAGGTTTCATGGTGAGGGTGTTGGCTCCCGCGTACGCACTCTTCAAAGCTGCTGCTATTCAAGGTGCCGAAAAAGCATTGAATTCATTAGAGCGGTTGCTCAAAAATGCAGGAAATGCCTTTGTTTATGGAGGTCTGCATACCCCGAATCACCGTTGGGTGGTTTGTGCGGCCCTGACTCAACTCAATCTACTCTGGCCAGATGAGCGTTACACCAAAAGAATCAATCAATGGCTGGCAGAGAAAATTGACCTGGACCCAGACGGTCAGTACACAGAAAAAAGCACCGGTGGTTATTCTGGCACCGTAGATCATTCTTTGGTTACCATGTCAATCGGACTCAAGAACCCAGCGTTCTTGGAGCCTGTCAGGAAAAATCTTCAGATGATGCATTACTACCTGCATCCCAATGGAGAGGTGGTTACAGAAGCCTCTAACCGACAAGACAAAGGAACGGTTGCCAGCATGGATGGCTATTATTATGCCTGTCGTTACTTGGCTATTTTGGACAATGATGGAGAAATGGCAGAGCTTTGCCGGATCATCGAAAAGAAAAATCCCAATGTGGCCAACGGCAAGCTCATCGATATACTGCAAGCCCCATTGCTGTGGAAGGAACTTCCTGCAACCAAGCCCTTGCCAATCAGCTATGCAAAAGCATTCCCTTATTCAGGTGTAGCGCGTATTCGCAGGAATGAGTGGGATGCCACCATCCTCTCCAACAATGCCGGATGGCTAACATTCCACAAGGAGAAAGTGATGCTTCAGGCCATGCGGGTGGCTTCTTCTTTTTTTGGAAAGGGACAGTTTCAATCAACCGAAATAGTTCAGGAAGGCAATGCATGGGTTCTCCGCAATACCCTTGAGGGCGTTTATTATCAACCTTATCCAGCAGATAAAATTCCGGGTGACGGGGATTGGCAGAAAATGCCCAAGGCAAACAGAACACAATCTGAAATTCAACAACTCACCACCATGGTTAAAATAACGGAATCAAACAATGGGATTGATGTTGACATTGAAATCACCG
>CANHSD010000130.1 GCA_947463105.1 Chitinophagaceae bacterium | reverse complement strand
GGCTGGCAAGGTGGCCAATTGGAAAGTTGCTGAAGAAATTGCCGCCAATACCAACCTGGTCATTGATTTTGGGGGTGGGGTAAAAACGAGGGAAGAAGTGGAAAGGATTTTTGACATGGGCATTGCGTATACAACAGTAGGCAGTATGGCTGTAAAAAGTCCTGAAGTCTTCAAAGAATGGATTGCTTTTTTTGGCCCGGAACGATTCATGTTGGGGGCGGATGTAAAGGATGAAATGATCATGGTCAGTGGGTGGTTTGAAAAATCATCCATTTATTTGCTGCCATTCATTGCATCCTACATGGAAATGGGTATCAGGAATGTATTTTGTACAGACATCAGCAAGGACGGGCGTTTGGAAGGGCCATCCACTGCATTGTATACCAAGATCAAACAACAGTTTCCTGATCTGTTTTTGATAGCCAGTGGCGGGGTTGCGGTCATGGATGACCTTTACGATCTCTCGACTGCAGGCTGCGATGGGGCTATCATCGGCAAGGCCATTTATGAAAACAGGATTTCCATTGAGTCTCTCAAAGCTTTCAACGAGAAAAACACAAACCAATGTTGACCAAGCGCATCATACCCTGCTTAGACATCAAAGATGGCCGCACTGTCAAGGGAACCAATTTCATTGATTTGCGTGATGCCGGAGATCCTGTTGAGTTGGCAGCGCTCTATGCTGAACAAGGCGCAGACGAATTGGTGTTCCTGGATATCACAGCAACAAATGAGAAAAGAAAAACACTGGCTGCATTGGTAGACCGCATTGCTCATAGGATCAATATTCCTTTTACGGTTGGTGGTGGTATCTCATCTGTTGAAGATGTGCGGCTATTACTCGACAGTGGGGCAGACAAGATTTCCGTCAATACTTCTGCCTTCAGAGATCCGGAATTGATTAACCGGCTTGCTGCATCATTTGGCAGCCAGTGTGTGGTACTGGCCATTGATGCCAAGAAAAGGGAAGATGGCCAGTGGTATGTACACCTCAATGGAGGAAGTGTTCCCACAGACAAGAGATGTTTGGATTGGGCCATAGAAGGTGTGCAGCGTGGGGCTGGCGAGATTCTGCTGACCTCCATGGATCATGATGGCACCAAGGCAGGATTTGCTAAGGACATTACTGGTGCTGTTTCCAGGGCAGTGAATGTACCCGTTATCGCCTCTGGTGGCGGTGGCCTCCCTGAGCATTTTGCTGAAATCCTGGATGGTCATGCAGATGCAGCATTGGCTGCCAGCATTTTTCATTTTCGCGAGGTTTCCATTCCGGAACTCAAATCATCCCTCAGGCAAAAGGGTATTCCCGTAAGATAAGCGGGATAATGCCTAATTTTACAAAGAAATGGAGCTGAACATGGATTTTAATAAGTTTTCTGATGGCCTCATGCCGGCCATCATCCAGGATGAAGAAACAAAAAAGGTGTTGATGTTGGGGTACATGAACATGGAGGCATTCAACGAAACCATGTCTTCCGGAAAGATTTGTTTTTTCAGCCGTTCCAAGGGCCGTCTTTGGACCAAAGGTGAGGAGAGTGGCAACTTTCTTTACCTCAAGTCCTATGCCCTGGATTGCGACCAGGATGCCCTGCTTTTCAAGGTCAAGCCGGCTGGGCCTGTCTGTCATACAGGGGCAGATACCTGCTGGGATGAGGTCAATGTTGCAGAAGATTTTCTTGTACACCTCGAGGGCATCATTGAACTGAGAAAAAACAGTGATGATGAAAATTCTTACATCAGATCGCTTTTCAAAAAAGGGATCAACAAGATCGCCCAGAAAGTTGGTGAAGAGGCGGTAGAAGTGGTGATTGAAGCCAAGGACAACGACAACGATAAATTTTTGAACGAATCAGCAGACTTGCTTTTTCACTATTTACTTTTGCTTAACAGCAAAGGGGTTAATTTAGCGCAGGTAAAAGATATTCTGAAACAAAGACATAAAAAATGAAAAAGTTCCTGTCCCTCCTCCTGATGATTCCTGTATTGGCGTTTTCCCAAGAGGGAAACTATTCTATCAAAGGAATACTTAAAGGCATGCCAGATAAAACAGCACTGGTATTGAAGAACGAAGAAGTCAGTCCGGAACCATTGGCAACCTTTGTTTCAAAAGGAGACCAATTTCAAGTGACGGGAAAACTGAAGGAGCCAGGGCTTTATCAGCTTGCTGCAAAAAATGGCCAACAAAAAATGTTCATTTTTCTGGATGCATCAGAAATAAAAGTAGAAGGTGATTTTGCGGTAATCCAGAATGCGAAAGTTACCGGTTCCAAAACCCATGATGATTTTGTAGTGTTCAACAATACCTTCAATCCACTTTTTGCAAAGCTCAGTGGTTACGCCCAGCAATTGAACCAGAACCCGAACAATGAAAATACTGCGCTTAAAAAGAACTATGCAGATGTTGTTGCAGAAGTAAACAAACAAACAGATAAATTCATCGGTGAGCATGCTTCATCACCTGTCTCTCCATTTGTTTTGTTGGTCATGATGCAACTCAATGATGATCCCAACGTGTTGGATGCCAGGCTGAGCAAAATTGCTGTTGCTGCAAAAGAAAATTATTTCGGAAGAACGGCCATCAAGGTGCTTGCTGATGCCAGGTTTGGCTCGATAGGCAGTCCTGCACCTGATTTTACACAACAGGATGTTGATGGAAAGGATGTGAAACTATCTTCTTTCAAAGGGAAATATGTACTCATTGATTTTTGGGCCAGCTGGTGTGGGCCTTGCCGCCAGGAAAATCCCAATGTGGTCAATGCATACAACAAATTCAAGGCAAAAAATTTCACGGTATTGGGTGTTTCCCTTGATCGGGCAAAAGACAAATGGATTGAGGCTATCAAGGCTGATAACCTTGCCTGGACCCAGGTCAGTGACCTCAAATTCTGGAGCAATGCTGTTGCCGTTCAATACAAGGTCCAGAGCATACCACAGAACTATCTTGTGGACCCTAATGGCCTGATCATTGCCAAAAATCTAAGAGGTGAAGAGTTGCAATCCAAACTGGCTGCACTGCTGAAATAAGCATTCAGAAATATACGTCTTCTATCAAAAAATAGGAAGGTTGATCCTGTTCATCTAGGCTGATGGAGAGTATGTCATACTGAATCCATTTGAACCCCCTGTTGGTCCTGATATAGGCCGTACCGGCTGAAATAAAATAACGGAGTTTGTTCCTGTCCACCAGTTTTTCAGGATAACCAAACCTATTTGTCCTTCTGGTTTTTACTTCAAAAAAATGCAACCTGCCAGCTTTGGATGCAACAAGATCAATCTCCCAATGGCCATACCGCCAGTTCTGATTTCTAATGATGTATCCATTGTTTTCTGCCCAGTTGCGCGCCAAAATTTCTCCCAGTTTTCCCGTTTCATTGTGTCTTGCCATAATGACTTATTGATTTAACTTTGTGATTGATGGGTAGATTCATCTTCAAAACTCCATCAGACTTTCATAAAATCAACGGGAAATGCACAGCTTAAAAGGGAGAATTCAACATTATACCTGGGGTGGAAACACGTTTATTCCATCGCTATTTCAACAAGCACCAGATGAGCGACCTGCTGCGGAATATTGGTTGGGTATTCATCCTGGCGCTCCTTCCCAGGTCTTGTTGGGACAGGGAGCATCAACATCCCTGCAAGCCCTGATCAATTCTGACAAGGCAAGGTACCTGGGCAAATCAGTAATGGATCAGTTTGGTAATCTTCCCTACCTCCTGAAGATTCTTGACGTAAAGGACATGCTGTCGATTCAGGTGCATCCCAATAAACAAGCCGCAGAAGAAGGATTTAGAAAAGAGAATGAAATGGCCATTCCCCTTACTGCGCCCAACCGCAATTACAAAGACAATAACCACAAGCCAGAGATGATGGTGGCGCTGAGTGATTTCTGGTTGTTGCATGGATTTTCTCCTAACATTGATCAGCATCTTGATGCCTATGGATTCCTGCATGAATTCAAGGGAATCTTCCAGGCAGAAGGAATTAAAGGGCTCTATCAACAGGTGATGGAGTTGCCGCAAGAAGACGTAGACCGCTTGATTGCCCCGCATATAGAAGTTATCATGCCATTGTATGAGGCCCTTCAATTGCCCAAATCATCCCCGGATTTTTGGGCAGCTCGAGCAGTCCATAATTTTTGTGGGGATGGTCATTTTGACAGGGGTATTTTTTCAATCTACCTATTCAATATCCTCAACTTGAAACCGGGGGAAGGGATCTTTCAAGGGGCCGGCATGCCCCATGCTTATCTTGAAGGCCAGAACATTGAGTTGATGTCCAACTCCGACAATGTGTTGAGGGCCGGCTTAACGCCTAAGCATGTTGATATTCCTGAATTACTTGCCAACACAGCCTTTGTTCCAACGATTGCTGAAATCATACCCGGTTCATTAAACAAAACTGTTCAACATTATCCTTGTCCGATTGGAGATTTTTCGCTGACTGCCTATTTTTTGAAGGCGGGTGAAAAAATGGAATTCACTGTAACATCACCAAGCCTCTTCCTGATGATCAATGGGCATGTTCAGTGGAAAGGCAATGCCATTAAGGATCTTCAAGGGGCAGCCGCATTTTTTGCTGTTCCCGGGGAGACAATTTTCGCCGAAGCAAATGATGATACAAACCTTTTTTGGGCGGCTGTGCCACAGCAATAATTTACGCTATACACATCATGAGGATAACTGTGTCTGTATTTTCTTTCCTAGGAATATTAAATCACTAATTTTGTTAAAATGGCAAAGATGAAAGCTTCTAAATATACCTTGTTATCCTTCCTGATGTTGATCGTTGTTGCGGCAGTATACCGCGCCATTCCAGGACGCCCCTGGGGCTTTGCGCCACAGTTTGCCATGGCCATCTTTGGTGGAGCGGTTATCAAAGACAAGAAGCTTGCATTCTTGTTGCCCCTGCTCTCAATGTTGATTTCTGATGTTTTTTATGAGCTGCTTTATATCAATGGTATTTTTGAAATACAGGGTTTTTACTCCGGCATGTGGATTAACTATCTGTTGTTTGGTTCATTGACTTTTGTGGGTTTCTTTATCAAAAATGAAAAGCCACTTTCCATTGCAAAAGGTGCTGTTGCCGCGCCAACCATTTTCTTTTTCGCTTCTAATTTTATGACATGGTTGGGTAATGGTGGATACAGCAGACCTAAAACATTTTCGGGTCTGACACAAGCGCTTATAGATGGCATTCCATTTTATACCAATAGCCTGGTGGCCACATTTGTTTTTGGAACAGCACTTTTTGGTGGATTTTATTGGCTGAAGAAATCAGTCTTCATCAAGCAAATGGCTTAACCCTCATAACCGGTATCTTCTACTAAACTACCTCCGTCTGCAGCAGCAGTTGCCAATTCATCGCAGCGTTGGTTGTAGGGGTTTGATGCATGTCCTTTTACCCAAATGAATTTGATGGTGTGCAGTCTTGAAAGTTGGTAGTAACGGCGCCATAGATCACTGTTCTTCTTTCCTCCCTTGAAATTGGTGGCCATCCATTTGTCCAGCCATCTTTCCATGACTGCTTGAACAACATACTTGCTGTCAGAATAGACCTCAATGTTCAATCCTGGCCTCGTCAGAGACTCCAGGGCTGCAATCACAGACATCAGCTCCATCCTGTTGTTGGTGGTATGCTTGTATCCTTTTGAGATTTCCTTGCTTTTTCCTCCCCACATCAAAATGGCACCGTAGCCCCCTCTGCCAGGATTTCCCCTGGCAGCACCGTCAGTGTAAATCGTTAGTCCGTTGGCGTTGATCATTTAACAACCGTAACCTTGATGGTATTGGTAGGAAGATGCAGTTCAATGGGTGTGCTGCCTGTGTTGACCACTACCTCGCCTTCACGGATGAATCCTCTTTCTTTGAGGATCTTGATCTGATCAGCAATGATTTCATCCAGGCTCACTTCTTCATCATAGAAAAATGCCCTGATTCCCCAGCTGAGGCTCAACTGGTTTACCAAGGTTTTTTCTTTTGTGAAGATATAGAGATTGGATTTTGGGCGGAAGCAACTCAACATAAATGCCGTATAACCAGTTTGCGTCATGCCTATCAAAGCATCTGCATTGGTATTTTGAGAAAGTTTACAAGCGGTCAGACAAACTGCATCGCTGATAAAGGTAGGAGAGTGTGGAAGGGGCTTGATGTCCTCATCCCTGTTGTATCGGTATTCAGACTTTTCCGCCTCAATAATGATTTTGCGCATGGTTTCCACCACCAGGGCCGGGTGCATCCCTGTTGCAGTTTCTCCGCTGAGCATCACCGCATCGGCACCTTCCAATACTGCGTTGGCAACGTCAGTGCTTTCGCTTCTGTTGGGCTTTACGCGGTCAATCATGCTTTCCATCATCTGTGTTGCCACAATGACTGGCTTTCCACGGTGCAAACATTTTCTGATGATCTGGCGTTGGATCAATGGAACTTTTTCAATCGGCACTTCAACACCCAGGTCTCCACGTGCAACCATGATGCCATCTGATTCAAGAATGATTTCCCTCAAATTGTCCAGCGCCTCAGGCATTTCTATTTTGGCAATGACTTTTAATTTGCTGTTGTTATCCTGGAGTATTTTTTTGATGCCAACGATGTCGTCCACCTTTCTCACAAAGGAAAGCGCTACCCAGTCGAGGTTTTCCTTGATGATGAAATCAAGGTCTATCAGGTCTTTCTCGGTGAGGGCAGGAAGAGAGATCTTGGTATCTGGTAAATTCAATCCTTTTTTAGATGAGATAATCCCACCAAGTTTGACCCTGACTTTCACATCGCCATTGGGCACGATTTCTTTAACCACCACTTCAATCTTTCCATCATCAATCATGATGGTATTGCCAAGAACAACATCTCCAGCAAGATTCGGATAGGAAACATAAATCCTATCCATCGTCCCAACCATTTTCTCATTGGTGAAGGTCAAAATATCACCTTCCCTTACATGAAGTGCATTGTTTTCAATTTCACCTACCCTCAACTTGGGTCCCTGAAGGTCTCCGAGTATGGCAATATTGTAAGGCTCAGTGGCACTGATTTTACGGATGCTATCGATGATTCTTTTCTTGTCCTCGTGTGCGCCATGTGAGAAATTCAACCGGAACACATTTACTCCTGCCTTAACCAATTCAAGCAGCTTTTCATAACTGTCACAAGCGGGCCCAACAGTAGCTACTATTTTTGTCCTGTGGGTTGCATGTTCCTGTCCTGCACTGTTGTCCATTTCCTGGTGAAAGTATTTGCCAATATTTTTGCTCATAGTCTTGTTTGTTCGGTTTTAAATGAAAAAACAGCAGATACTGTACTGCTGTTTTGGATATTAACTGGCGAGGATCTTGACGATCTTCATCCACTCATCACTGATTTTTTGTTTGGCTTTTACCGCATTGTCCAGAGGGGTATAGTGCATCTTGTTGTTCATGATGCCCACCATTACATTGTTCCTGCCTTCCAATAAACATTCAACTGCTGAATAGCCCATCCTGCTGGCGATCAGCCTGTCCATGCTGGTTGGTGAGCCGCCACGTTGAATATGGCCCAGAATAGCCACCCTGATATCAAATCCAGGGATGCGTTCTTTTACCACAGTGGCAAGGTGATTGGCGCCGCCGAAATCATCCCCCTCTGCCACCACAACAATGTTTACAAGTTTCCTCCTTCTTTCTTTTTCCTGAAGGGAGCTCAATACGGCTTCAACATCGGTTTTCTTTTCAGGAATAAGGATGTGTTCTGCACCTGTTCCGATGCCACTGTGCAGCGCAATGTAGCCGGCATCCCTTCCCATCACTTCGATGATGAAGAGCCTGTCATGCGCATCTGCAGTGTCCCTGATCTTATCAATGGCTTCAACTGCTGTATTGACAGCTGTATCAAAACCTATTGTAAAATCTGTTCCTGCAATGTCTTTGTCTATGGTTCCCGGGATGCCTATACAAGGGATATCAAATTCATTGGAGAAGATTTGTGCGCCTTTAAACGATCCATCTCCACCAATGATGATCAATCCGTTGATGCCATGTTTATTGAGGTTCTCGTATCCCTTTTTTCTTCCTTCAGGTGTCATGAACTCCTTGCACCTTGCTGTTTTCAGGATTGTCCCACCCCTTTGGATGATATTGGCAACACTCCTTGAATCCATCTGGTGGATATCGTCATCAATCATTCCGGC
>CANHSD010000129.1 GCA_947463105.1 Chitinophagaceae bacterium | reverse complement strand
TTACGGGCATGATCCTTCCGGAGGGTGGAGGGGAATGAAACGTGATGCCTGGGAGGGGGGGCACCGGGTTCCCTTTATTGTTCGCTGGCCTGGTGTATTTCAAGCAGGCTTGATATCTGACCAGATGATAAATACCACCGATATATTTGCTACAGTGGCCTCCATCGTTGGTTTTAAACTAAATGATGCAGATGCTAGGGACAGTTATGACATGTTACCTGCTATGCTTGGGACTCAAGTTGAAAAGAGCTCTATCAGGCCACATTTACTGACTCAGAATTTTCGGGGAGAGTTTCAGATTCGGCAGGGAAATTGGAAGTATATCAACCACAAAGGATCTGGTGGGAATAATTACGAAGTGGGATTTCTCAAGACATATGCTTTGCCTGAAACTGCAGATGATGCGCCAGGACAATTATACAATCTTCTGCATGATCCAGGAGAAACAACAAACTTGTATTTTAAGGAGGCCGAAAAGCGCAAGGGACTACAAATGTTATTGGAAGAATTAAAATCAAGTGGTCGAAGTGCTCCTCTGAACAGACAGCCTATTGGAATAGAGAAAGTGAGGAAATTGGGTAAGAAAAATACTCAAAAAAAGCATGCTGTCCTGGAGTAAAACATGAATTTGATGGAATCTACTTTTCCGTCAGGAACAAGAAGTAGGAAAGGTTAATGTATCAAGAAAAGTGTAATCATTTTTAAAAATCAATTTATGAATTGTAAAATTTTTAATTGTAGATGTAAGGTTTTGTGGTTTCAATTATTGTTTATCCTGCTTTTTTCCCAACACCTTGATGCACAAGATGATAAAGCCCCAAAAGGGGGACCTGGAATTGTAAAAGAGCACTCTCGCGGTCTGCATGGTTATATCAGCTATAATGCGGAAAGGCCGGCTGATCAATCAAGTTATAGTTATGGAATGGGTTTTTATTCCGCTGTATGGCCATTGATTTCCCAACCGCTTGCCGACTTTCAGATTGGTTTGGCAGGAGCCTGGGTTACTCCTGATAATTCTGACAATAAAGACAAACCCCTTGCTCCCGTTGGAACGCTTGCCCGTGACAACTGGCCAAAGCGAGGCCCGACCTGGAGCAGTGTTTTTCAAACCCTTGAAGGCGGACTTGGTTATTGGGCCGGGAATCGATTTCGCTATGGTCCTCCAAAATTCAGTATGAATGCAACACCACAATGCTATGATTACGAGGTTGGTTCGCCGGGTTGGTCATTTTTTTACGATACAGAAGCTTTGCCTGACAATCGCCTGGGAATTGCTCAATTGAGCAATCGTTTGCTCATTCCACCGGATGCTTTGCCTTTCCAGGACAATCCCAATGGTAAATTTCTGGGATATACTTACATGGCTTTACCTTTTACTGATCCAACAAATGGTGACCCACCGACAGGAGACCAAAGCTGGACTTGCTTTCTAAGCGCTGCCAATTTCAAAGGACCGATAGCGTATTATATTCCTGAAACATGGAGCAAAATCGGTAAACTGTTCAATTATGATTTTATTTATGGACGTGGACTTGATGCCAGGCCAGGCCATATGGGCGGCGGTGCTATGGAGATCAACACGGTACCTTGCTTTGAGTCACAGGATGAAAAGGGCGTGACCTATTCAAAGATACCCCAGCTGCAATTTCCAGTTGACAAAGAGGGCAGGACCATGCTGGTGCAAGATGTGGTGTATTATTCTAAAGCAGCATTGTATGAAACGTTTAAGGCATGGCGAGATGGCGGTGAGCGTTGCTCTGGAAGGTTCGATGAAAAGGGTGCGTGGAAATCAAACCTGACAACCCGAACTCCCGGGTATGATCAGGGGGGTAAAAAAATTACTGGAGTGGAAAAAATATTTGATACAAAGGTTTACAACGATAATGTTTGGGGATTGAATTGGGTTGATGGGAAAAACGATAAATTTGGAAATTTTCCCAGGTATTTCAGGCATGAAGGAGATCAACTGGTGGCAATACCAACTTCGGAGGTGCCTGCCGAAACCAATCTCCTGAACAAAGAGTTTAGATTGGCGAAACAAGGTGAGCCCTATACTTCTCCCGGCAAAGGAGCCTGGGCCAGTCCAGGTGCTGCTGCAGGCCCTTATAAAGTTAAGCTTATTGACGGCTCTGAAGTTACCTATTCCTGGTATCGTTTTGTTGATCAACCATCCTTTCAACAATACAACTGGAGCGAAGCCAAAAAAGATAAATTACAGGCTTTCATTGAAAAGGTTCATGCGCAATGGCCTATTGACCGAGATTACATGGCTCCGCCTACAATGGGTGAATTGGTGGCACTTGATTCTGCTTTATTGGTTACGCCTCCAAAGGGGATGGAATTAGGTTATGTTCCAATCGTGACAAACCAGAAAGCTGCTGTCAAATAGAAACGAATGAGTCATTTTATTGAAGGAGCAACTATTTTTTCCTAAAAAACAGACATTAGACCAATTCATGAAAATGCAATTAGACGGGTAGAATTCGAAATTAAAAACAGGCCCATCAAAACATTTGGATCAAAAAATAATACAAGGGCAGACCAATGGTGATATTGAATGGGAATGTGACCCCGAGGGCCATAGGGATGTATAGTCCTGGGTCTGATTTGGGTGCAGCCAACCTCATTGCTGCAGGCACGGCAATATAAGAAGCACTTGCAGCAAGAATGGCAAAAATAAATCGGTTGCCAATTTGGTCTGTAACAAGGCCACTTGCAATGGCCACAAAGCATCCATTGAACAAGGGTAAAATGATGGCAAGCAGAAAAACAAACATGCCATGTTTCCTGAAGCTTGCGAATCGTTTTACAGTGATCATTCCCATTTCAAGCAAGAAAATGGCCAAAAATCCCTTGAATATATCTGTGGTGAATGGTTTGATCCCCTCAGCCTGTTTCGAGTCTGCAATGATGCCGATGATCAGGCTGCCCATGATCATCAAGACACTGCCATTGGAAACAGCGTGCTTTAGGATCCCCTTCATTCCAACCGTATTTTCCCTGCTTTTGTCGTATTTCATGATAAATACAAAGCCCATTACAATGGCAGGAAATTCCATCAGGGCCATTACGGCAATCATGTGTCCTCCAAAAGGGATGGACTGCATTTCAAGGAACGATACTGCCGATACAAATGTTACGGCACTCACCGAACCATACGAAGCTGCAATGGCACCTGCATTGCTTATTCCTACCTTATTTTTTGCGAGAAAAAATGTGTAGATCGGTATAATAGCAGCAATGATTACGCCAAAAATCAGGGAGTACCCAATTTCTGAAGTGAAATGACTATGCTCCAGTTCTTGCCCTCCCTTAAAACCAATGGAAAAGAGCAGGTAAAGCGATATGAATTTTATGGAAGGAGCGGGAATTTCCAAATCGCTTTTCATCATTGCAGCTACAATACCGAGCAGAAAAAAAAGCAGGGTTGGGTTGGTTAAATTTGCAGCAAGTATTGCGAAACTATTGTTGTTGATCATTTACTTTTTTATCTTGATTTACTGAATTTTAAACGCATGCCCGAAGGTTTTGATTTAATGGCTCCCTCGTCATAGGCCAGTTCGCCATTGACAAATACTTTCCTGATTTTACTGCTAAATGATCGGTCCATAAGGGGCGACCATTGGCATTTGTAGCGCAAATTACCTGCAGTTACTTTCCATGGGTCATTGAGGTTGATCATTGTCAGGTCTGCAAAATATCCTTCACGAATAAAACCTCTTTCTATTATTCTATAGACTTCTGCCACTTGATGACTTGTTTTTTCTACAATTTTTTCAAGGGAAATCTGGTTCTTGTGGTACATTTCGAGAAGGACCGGTAAGGCATGTTGTATCATCGGGCCCCCAGGCTTAACTTCTTCGTACGTACCCAGCTTTTCTTTCCAATCATGGGGTGCATGATCAGTGGCAATGATGTCAATCTTGTTGTCATGCAAAGCCTGTAAAAGCGTCAACTGATTCTCTTTGGATTTTATCGAAGGATTCCACTTGATCTTGTTTCCGAGTTGCCAGTAGTCTTTAGTATTGAAATACAAATGATGAACACAGGCTTCGGCTGTAATTCTTTTCTCATGGGTAGGTGCTTCATGGTCAAAAAGCAAGGCTTCTGCCCCCGTGGATACGTGCAAGAGGTGCAATCGATTGTTGTATTTCTTTGTCAATTCCACCAGCTTTTTTGTTGAGGACAGACAGGCAAGCTCACTTCTGATTACACTATGATCACTTGGTGGAATTTCAGTATTCCATTTTTGTTTGCTTTTAAGAAAGTTTGCATTGATGATGCTTTCATCCTCTGAGTGCAGTGCTACGAGATGTTCGCTCCTGGAAAAAAGTTTCTCAAGGTATTCAGGTGAATTGCAAAGGAGGGAGTTGGTTTTGTTAAAATAGAGTCCATCATCAGTCAGGCCACATACATCTTCTGTACTGATTGTAAGGGCCTCTTCAAGATTATCATGGTTCAGTCCCATGAAGAAAGAGAAATTGCCAAAAGATTTTTGCGCTGCCCTTGCATATTTTTCTTCCAGAATTTCCTTTGTAAGTACATTGGGGATGGTATTGGGCATATCCATAAATGAAGTGACTCCACCCGCAATACCTGCTTTTGATTCTGATTCGATATCCCCTTTGTAAGTTAGCCCGGGTTCTCTGAAGTGTACGTGGGCATCAATAACTCCCGGCATCAAAACCATGTCCCTGGCATCTATTTCTTTGACCAGTAAATTCCAGGGAAGACCAACTGTTGTATCAATTTTTTCTATCCTTTCGTTTCGGATATAAACATCACCGTGGAAATCTTTTTTTTCATTGATGATTCTGGCATTTTTGATGATAGTATGGCTCATTGTTATGGATTGCAGTAGTCACAATACATTGGATCTTCTTCACTTTTCTGGTGCGGATATCTTTTAATTTCTTGATGCTGGCATCTTTGGCAATGATACAAGTGCAACAATGTAGACCTGGTTTCCCTGCCGCAAAGTGAGCAGGGTAGACCTCCTTGTACAGAAGAAACTGAAAAACCGGGGCAATGGCAAATGGGGCATGTTGATTTAATTTTTTCTATGAGTTTTTCACAAGCCTTTCCAATGGTCTTCATCCGGGTAGGATTGAACATAGCTCTCATGTCGGTTTCAACATATATTTTCATCTGTTTGCTCATCATGAAATGAAAGCGTTCCGTCAACTCATTCCATGAAACGATTCCTTTGGTAATGTGTTGTTTCTTTGTTTGACCCTCACTCAGAATGAGTCTATGCGAGGGGAATAGCGCCTGTTCTGCAAATGACCTTAATGCTGTTTCGTTTTCTACTGCTGCGCCACTGAAATTTGTTGCTGTGGTTAACTCCCTTGCTGTAATTTCTATACTATTTTTTTTATCTATAAGAAGGATCATCTCATCACCTGCAATCGCAAAGGGTATGAAAGGATGTGCACCAAATGATCCTTCGCTGGCCACAGCCAAATCTGTTCCCGACAATTCCATTCCTAATTCACATTTTTTCCTAGCAGTAGTTAAGGGATCATCAACCCTTTCTATTTCTCCTGTAAATGTTCCCAATTGGTCGGTGTCCAAGGCTTCGCATGTCACTGGAATAACCCCAAGTGCTTCTGACAATAAGGGGGAAAGTACATCTTCTTTTTTGTGTTGGGAAGCAATGAGTATTTTTCTGCCTTCAAACACGGTTTGCCGTTTTCATGCTTTGTAACATGAGCAGTGAAAAAACGATTGCTGCTGCGGTTGAAAGTTTGTTGTTACTCACATCCTTAAGAAACCATGATGCCGATGCTGAAATCAGAAACAGGAGTAAATACAGCACTTGGCATACCTTTCTCACTAGTGTATGTTTCATATACTATTATTGCTTGTGCAAAGATCAATGATAAAATTATAATATTATTATTTATGTTTGTAGTTATATACATAAATAATAATTATGAATTACTCCCTGAATCAACTCGCTATTTTTCTGAAAATTGTTCAAACAAAAAGTATTACAAAGACTGCCGAGGCCATGCATCTTACACAACCGGCTGTCTCGATCCAGCTGAAAAATTTTCAGACCCAATTTACTATCCCTCTTATTGAAATAATCAACAAGAGAGTTTACATAACAGAATTTGGAAGGGAAATAGCTGAGTCAGCACAAAATATTATGAATGAAATAAGTGTCATTGACAACAGATTGACAAAGTATAGTGGATCCCTGACAGGAACACTAAGAATGTCATGTGTTTCTACTGGCAAATATGTACTTCCTTATTTCCTTGCTGATTTTCTAAGAGAGAATCAAAATGTAGACCTGAGCCTGGATGTATCCAATAAGTCTATGGTGCTTGATTTGCTGGAGCAAAATCAGTCAGACTTTTCTTTGGTTTCTGTTCTCCCCAAGCATGTTGCGCTGCAAAAAATTGAACTGATGCCCAACTCGCTTTACCTGATAGGGGCAGGCAATCAATCTATTCAAGCTGACGCGATCAATAAGCAAACCCTTGAAAAGCTGTCCCTGATTTATCGCGAAGAAGGATCTGCTACCCGAATGGCCATGGAGAAGTTTATTGAGAAAAATCGAATTTCGGTAAAAAAGAAAATTCAGCTTACTTCCAACGAAGCGGTAAAACAAGCAGTTATTGCAGGGATTGGCTATTCTATCATGCCAGTCATTGGACTGAAAAATGAATTGGAGCTCAATCAGCTGCAGATTATTCCGATCAAAGGATTACCCATCAAAACTGCTTGGAACCTGGTTTGGCATCGCAAGAAAAAGCTTTCCCCTGTTGCAACTGCCTTCAAGGAATACATAGAAAAAAATAAGAATCAAATCATTCAATCAAACTTTAGCTGGATTAATGGGTTATAAGCAGGGTATCGTTTAATTTCTCTTCTATGCTATGAATGCGTATCTTTGTGAAACTGTCGGAGTATGAATGAACTAAAGGAAAGCTTGTTTGGTCTTACCATAGACCGGTTCATCGATGCAGCCCTTGCAGAAGACCTTGGAGCAGGAGACCTCACGAGTTTGTCCACGATTGCAAAAGGACAAACGGGTAATGCCTTGTGTTATATCAAAGAAGATTGTATCGTTGCAGGAATTGAATTGTCCGAAAAAATTTGTGCCAAGGTTGATCCATCCCTAAAGGTAGTCTTTGCAGTTAATGATGGCGAAAGTATAGAATCTGGTACTTGCGTTGGAACCATTTCCGGCGCAATACAATCCATTTTGAAACTTGAGCGCCTCATGCTCAACTGCATGCAGCGCATGAGTGGTATTGCCTCCAAGACCCGTGCGATGGTTGATCTTGTTGCTCCTTATGGGGTAAAGATTCTCGATACCCGTAAAACAACGCCCAATTTCAGGATTTGCGAAAAATGGGCGATCCGTATTGGGGGGGGAGTGAACCATCGGTTTGGATTATATGACCAGATGCTCATCAAGGATAATCATGTTCATGCTGCTGGCGGAATCCAAAATGCGATTGTATCTTGTTTGGGTTATAGGGAACAGCATGATTGCCAAGTTCCTTTGATTGTTGAGGTCAAAAATCAAGAGGAGTTCATCATTGCCAAGGAATATAAAGCAGTGGACAGAATACTGATTGATAATTTCAAGCCCGAACAGATCCATCAGTTGCTAGCACTCAATGATACCAAAAAAATAATCGAAGCTTCTGGTGGCATCAATGCCTCCAACATCATTGAATATGCTAAAACCGGTATCGATTTTATTTCTATGGGAGATTTGACACACCATGTTGAATCTGTTGATATTTCATTAAAAATAAAGTAAGATGTTGTTTGAAAACGAGATAGCACGTGTGGGATATTTGAGCAGGTCTGTTCCTGACGGGATTGATTTGAAAGAAGCCATCCTCAAGATGAAGAATGAAAAGAATGCGGTCATTCTTGCGCATTATTATGTAAGCGAAGACATTCAATCCATCGCAGATTTTGTTGGGGATAGTTTGGCGCTTGCACAGGCCTCTAAAAAACAATCGGCTGATATCATTGTTTTTTGTGGCGTTCACTTTATGGCAGAAACTGCCAAAATACTCAATCCCAGGGCCAAAGTCCTGCTGCCGGATTTGAACGCAGGTTGCTCTTTGGCAGACTCGGCACCAGAGGAGGCATTCATGGTGTTCAAAGCCCAATATCCGGATGCCATTGTAGTGAGTTATATCAACTGCAGTTCAGAAATCAAGGCACTGAGCGATTATATCTGTACTTCTTCAAAT
>CANHSD010000128.1 GCA_947463105.1 Chitinophagaceae bacterium | reverse complement strand
TTGATGCTGGACCACTGCGCTGGAGTCATTATAATCTCGATGCTATTGATTGTATTCTGCGGAAATGCAATGGCATAGTTTTGCTCCGCATTGCCATGCGACACAAATGTCCAATCGCCATTGTATTTCAACGAATCCGTTGTTGTTCCATTGACGGGTACTGCATTTTTTCTGCATGCATTCAGCAAGAATGCAAAAAACACCAAAACAAGAACGGGGACTATTCGCTTCATGAACAACTATTTTAACCCTTTGATGCATGAGCAGAAAAAATCCTTCTGGGGAAAATGAAATTCCCCAGAAGAAGGGCATTATTTTTTCAAAGTGGCAATCACCTCAAGGTTGGCTTTTCTGATTTGCGCCTCGTTGAGTTTCACAACCTTCCTGTCGTATGTCATGATGCCATTGATTTCACTTTCGACATCAGTGGTCTGGGTATAGACGGCCGCGGAATAGCCAAAAGGAATCAACTTTTTCAACTTTTCTGTAAGATCAACATATGCCTTTGTGGCTTCTTCGCTGGTCTTGTATTGAACATAGCCCCAGTTGCGGTTGTTTTCCCATACATGGTTGTCTTTTACCAGGCCAATACCGCCATACTCACCCAATACATTGACGCGTTTTGAATCAAACAGGCCCATCACAGGTTCAGGGTAGTTATGGATATCAATCATGTCGCCTACATCATAGTGGTTGCCTCCGCTTGCAGGGTTCACGAGCCTGGACGGATTGTAATTCTTTGTCCATTCAATGATTTCAGGTGTTTTGAATTGACCCCATGCTTCATTGAAAGGAACTGTTACCACTACCGAAGGATTGGAATAGGTCAGGTCCATGATCTCTTTCCATTCCTGTATAAAATTCTGTTCTGACATTTTACTGCGTTGCAATTCCTGGCCATTGAAATAATTGCGTGTCTGCCATTTGGGATTGGCATCCCCGCTGGGCATGTCCTGCCAAACCAGGATTCCTTCACGGTCACAGTGGTAGTACCATCTTGCAGGTTCTACTTTCACGTGCTTGCGGATCATGTTGAAACCAAAGTCTTTTGTTTTCTTGATGTCATACAACAATGCTTCGTCTGTTGGTGCAGTGTACAGTCCGTCAGGCCACCATCCCTGGTCAAGCGGGCCGAACTGGAAATAGTCTTTGTTGTTGAGCTGCATGCGGTGGATGCCATTGGCATCTTTTTGTGTAGAGATCTTGCGCATCCCAACATAGCTTTTCAGTTTATCCGTTGCAGCGCCATTGTGCAAAATGGACACTTCCATATCATAAAGGAATGGGGACTCAGGGCTCCACAATTTTGCATTGGGAACAGCAACGGTTACTTCCTGTCCAACCACAGCCTTGCCTGTACCGATGACTTTGCCATTGTCCATCACCTTCACCTCGATGAGGTCATTGGCAGAGGTGCCGGATGTGGAAGCCAATACAGCTATGTTTCCACCATCAATATTGGGCACTGTTTTCAATGCCGATACATGTGACGCTTCAACTGGTTCAAGCCAAACAGTTTGCCAGATGCCGGTTACAGACGTATACCAGATTCCTTTGGGGAGGTTTACTTGTTTTCCCCGTGGCTGAAAACCCTGGTCGGTAGGGTCCCAAACCTTGACAACCAGCTTCTGCGCCTTATCTTTCAAGATGAAAGGGGTGATGTCAAAGCTGAAAGGGGTATAACCACCCTGGTGTGCACCCACTTTGATATCATTGATCCAGATATCGGCCTTCCAGTCTACTGCGCCAAAATGCAAGATCACTGCCTTGTTTTTCCAGGTTGCAGGCACGTTGAATGAACGGTGATACCAGAGTTCATTTTTATCGCCCACCATTTTCTGTACGCCCGAGAGGCTGGATTCAATGGCATAGGGAACCAGGATCCTTCCCTCGAATGCACTGGGTTCGTTGCTTCCTTTGGGAAGAATGGCATAGTCCCAGGCACCATTTAGGTTCTGCCATTGGTCGCGGACCAGTTGAGGGCGGGGGTAATCTGGCAGCGGATTGTTGGGGTCAATTTTTTCAGCCCAGGCTGTTTTTATTTTATCTCCAGCGGGCTTCCAATTTTGTGCAATGGAAAGAACAGCAACAAAGGAAAGGGCGGCAGCAAGCAAAAATGATTTCATGTTAAATGATAATGTTGATTCCCCTAATTTATGCAATTATGCAGTGAAAAGCTTGTGCTGTTTTGGTTTTTCAAAAGAATTGAGCAGTATCCCATATAAAATCAAGTATTTTAAAAGAAAAGTAAATATTTTTATCCCTAGATGAGGCTCATTTATAGGATAGTGTTTATTGTTATATGTGCAATGCCTGCAGTGTTATTGGCCCAATCGAACCAGACGGGACTGGTGAGGGGTACGTTGAAGGATTCCACCCTTGCCCTAAAGGGTGCTACTGTTTCAATATTGAAAGCAAAGGACTCAGCCCTGTTGAGATATGGCATGTCCAATGCCAATGGCGATTTTTTGATTGGAAATCTTCCCCTTGGACATTATCTCCTGCGTATTACCTATTCAGGATACCAGCAGGTTGACCAACCATTCGTGATGAGTGCGGAAACTCCAGAAAAAAACATGGGAATCATCCCAATGACAAAGTTTTCTACCGTGCTCGATGGCATCATCATCAGGGCTGCTGCCATGGCCATCAATGGAGACACCACTGAATTCAATGCCAGCCAGTTCAAGACCATTCCCAATGCATCCACCGAAGACCTATTGAAAAAAATGCCTGGTGTAGAAGTTGATCGCGATGGATCCATCAAAACCCAGGGTGAGCCGGTAGCCAGGATTTTGGTGGATGGAAAACCATTTTACGGGAATGATCCAAAAATGGCTACCAGGAACCTTCCTGCTGATATCATCGAAAAAATTCAGGTGATTGATGCGGTAAGCGATCAGAGTGCATTCAGTGGGTTTGATGATGGCAACAGGATCCGAACCATCAACATCATCACCAAAAAAGACAGGAAAAAAGGACTTTTCGGAAAGGGCAGTGCAGCTCTTGGAAATGAAGGCAGACATGCCCACGCGATGAGTGCCAACAGGATCAATGGAGACCAGAAGTTTTCTTTCATTGGACAGATGAACAATATCAACAACCAGAATTTCTCAGTGCAGGATTTTCTGGGAACGGGTGGACAAGCTGGAGGGGGCAATAACGCTTCGCCAAATGGAAGCACCAATGTATTTAACGGCAATGCCAACGGAATCTCCACAACCAAGGGTGGTGGATTGAATTATGATGACCAATGGGGAAAGACAACAAAACTGAGTGGAAGTTATTTTTACAGTGATATTTTTTCGAATACCAACAGAGACCGTTTGCGTGAAACATATGTGGTCAATGATTCATCCCTTTACAACTCCAGTAAAATATTTTCTGGGAGCACGAATAAAAATCACCGGGCCAATATAGAGATTGATCACATGTTTGATAGTTCAAATACAATTTTGATCAAGTCGAGCTTCTACAGCCAGTGGTCTGATGTTTCAAGCAGTTCCAATTCCACTACTACCAAGGGAAAACTTTTGCCCATCAATGCCCTCAGTACGGTAAACAACTATTTCAGCCAGGGATACAATGTGTACAGCAGCATCCTCTATCGCCATAAATTCAAAAAACGCGGAAGAACCATGAGCCTCTATCTTAGCCATGGTGCAAATGATAGCGAACGCGAATCCAGGAATTTATCTTTCAACAACCGTTACAACAAGGGCGTTGATACACTGGATCAGGTGACTGAAACATATACGGATGGAATCAAATACGGTGCCAGCCTTTCTTATACCGAGCCTTTGAGCATCAAATCCCAACTCGAGTTTACCTATAAGTATAGCTACAATGCAGGAAGATCAGATCAACAGGCCAATAAATTGGATAAGTTGACCAAGGTATATTCGATAATGGTCCCTGGCCTGACCAATGCATTTGCAAACGACAACAAGGCCCACAGGAGTGGTGTCAGTTACCGCAGGCAGGTTAGCCCGCTCTGGAATTATGTTGCCGGACTAGCTGTGCAAAAAGCGACACTGACCAGCAACAACAGGACCACCAAATCTGATCTTAAGAATTCTTTTGTAGACCTGTTTCCTAGTTTTTTTCTTCAATATAGGAAAGGACGTTCACAGAGTTTGCGGCTGAATTACCGTGGGTTTACAGTACAACCCTATGTGACCCAGCTGCAGGACGTGGTCAACAACAGCAGCATCATGTATGTGCGCGCAGGCAATCCTTTGTTGAAGCAAGAGTTTACCAACAGTCTGGAAGCTACGTATAATTTTTTGAACAAGCGAAAGACCAACAATCTTTCCGTCACCATGAATGCATCGACTACAGCAAGAAAAATATCTAATGCCATTACCCTGAACACCACTGGTGCCAATCTGCTGGTGGATGGTTATTCATTGCCCAATGGCGCCCAATACATCAAGCCATTGAACCTTGACGGCGCCTATGCTTCAGGGATCAACATCCATTACAGCATTTCGATGAAGAACCCCAAATCTTCCATCAACATCATGTCCTGGATCAACAACAGCAAGGAGGTGAGCCTCTTCAATGCTGTGAAGGGATATACTTTCCGCAATACCTATGGCGGTCGCCTGAACTTTAATTTGAACCTGAAAGACTGGCTTGATCTTGGGCTTTCGGGCAATTCAACTGTTAATTTTATCAAGTACACCATTGCAGGAAGAAAGAATGCCAATTTTTACAACCACCGTATTTCTGCAGAACCAACCATCAATACCAAAAAAGGTTGGCTGTTCACCAACGACTTCGATTATATTATGTTCAGGGGAAATGCTTCCGCCATCAACCAATCCATCCCCCTTTGGAATGCCGGAATCGCAAAATTGTTTGGCCAGGCAAGGAAAGCAGAGTTGAGGCTCACCTTGTTTGATCTGCTGAATGCGAACAAGAGCGTCAACAGAAATGTTGAGCTCAACTATATTGAAGACGTGCGCCAGGAAGTATTGAACAGGTATTTTCTTCTGAGTTTCACCTACCATTTACGAAAATTCAACGGGGCTAAGCGCTCAAAATGATGAACCTTTTTTTGGGTTGGGTTTTTTGGTATAAATCGCCAAGGCCCCGCCTGCTCCACCTCCTGGGGCCAGGGCAAAATTGCTGAACACTTTGATCATCACAATGTCATTGGCGGGAACAGTCGCCAGCACTGTTGGGCTGATTTGAACTTCATTCAAATAAATGGCCATGGGGGCATTGCCCAAACTGCTGATAGTTGCCTGCTGTCGGTAATAAATGCGGTATGCTGAAGGATCATCAAATGGGTCCAAGCTTGGCATTGGTGAATTTTCATAATTGGGGTCTACTACAGAAAGCCCCGGCACTTTGAACTTCAGGAATTCTATGATGTTCTCATGTACGATCTTGTCAGGGCCATTGACCAGGTCAATGATCTTGGTTTCACCTGATGAAAAAAATCCTTTTGAATAGAAGTCATTCATCTCCTCTGTGGCTGATCTTTTTTTGCTGCGCACAACCACCTCATTCATGCTTTTGATGGAATCCATGACCATTGGTGCATTGCCGCTGAGCAGTTGGATCAGGCCGGGTTTGAAATCACGGGTCAACATCTGAAGGTCCAGTGCCTGTTTGGCAGAGTCTTCGGTTGTTTGTACATACCAGTTGGCTTCGAGGAGCAGGGCATCTATTTTCGTCACCTGGAGTTTTTCAATGGGGCGATGAACAAATACAAGCCTCTCTGAAATCGCTTTATTTTCCTTGCTCAACACAGTCACTTTCATGATGCCAGAAAGGATCGATGCAGATGCTGTTGAGATGAGCCCCCGAAAATATTGCTTGCCCGTTGGCACTTCAATCCTGAACACGGTTCGTCCGTTCATTTCTCCAATGATGGCCACAGGTTGTTCTTCCATTGTTTCAGCATGGTTGGCCATTTCAAATTGAAATCCTTGTGGGTTTGGGTTCAGTTTCAGTGCCAATCCTTTGGCGGAATGTGTGGGCAAAGAAAAAGATTGCTCAACGCTATCTATGGTACAGGTTAAAAAGTACTGGTATCCCTCTTCGGGAATGATTTCAAAAGAGCCTCTTCCTTCATGAAAAGCACTGGCTTCGCCGTAGATATTTTTTTTGTCATCCACAATCTTGAACCGAACAGCAAGAGGTTCTCCCTTTGCGTTTGTGGCCTTGAATCCAATGATGCAGGATTCACCGGTGATGAGTTTTCCTCCCTCAGGAAAAAATGCAATGCCCATGCGATTGTTCTGTGCTGACAGGGATGTCCCCCAGATCAACACCAAGATGGCACTCAGGCATTTCATGAAAAATCGCTTCAATTTTCTTGTTCTATTGCCCATGAAAATAAGGATAAATCATCAAGGCGCTTTGATTTATATGGCAACGTATTTTTAAAAAAATTAACAGCAACATCATCCAATAAACGGGTTGTTTTCAATATTCCCGTTTATTTTAGTGGTATGAACATTCAACTCATCAAGAACAGATCTGACATAGGTGCAGGCACCAGGGGTTCTGACATGGGAGTAGATGCCATGGAAATTGCGTCCATCAACAAGGGGGATGATTTTTTTCATCGCCACGAACATGTTGATGTGGAGACGCACAATGAAAGCATTTACAACAAAAACACCAATCCTTTTGCCAAGCGCATCGAACATGTATTTGAACAATGTGAGCGGGTGGCTGATGCTGTTCGTACTTCAATCAAAACAAATCATTTCCCGATTGTATTGTCTGGAGATCATTCCTCTGCCCTGGGCACCATCAGCGGTATAAAAGCGGCCAATCCACACCATACCCTTGGTGTCATCTGGCTGGATGCACATGCTGATATCCATTCGCCCTACACCTCGCCCTCAGGAAATATCCATGGCATGCCCCTGGCCGCTGTGCTGGGCATGGACAACCTGGCACATCAACTCAATCCCATTGAAGCGGCAACCGAATATTTTTGGAGAAAGATCAAGAACATTGGGATAGATGGCCCTAAGCTTCGGCCTGAGCACCTGGTGTATTTTGGTTTGCGTGATTTTGAACAGGCTGAAGAGGAGTTGATCCGTCAAGAGGGGATACTGCATTACAGGGTTGATGAGATGCGGGAGAAAAAAATTTCAACCTGTGTGGAAACCTGCCTGAAGCAATTGCAGGATTGTGACATCATCTACATTTCATTTGATGTAGACTCAATGGACTGCGACAGTATTTCTTATGGAACGGGAACACCAGTTCCCACAGGGTTTTATCCAATGGAGATCATCAACATCATTGATTTGTTGATGGACAGTGGAAAGGTCAGTTGCATTGAATTTACAGAAATCAATCCCCTGCTGGACAACAAGGGAAACAGGATGGCTGAGACCGCATTTGAAGTCTTGTCGTTTATTGCGAAGAAGCTTGAAAAGGGTTCCGTTCCTGCCAAACAGTTTTCGGCTCAAGGTAGTTGAAAAAAAAGGGCAGGAAGCGGTTGATGAGTTTGTTGCTGTGTTTCATCAGTCCAACCATTTCCTCGGGCCTGGCACCGATGGAACTTTTGATTTCTAGCGCAGTTCTGCCAAATATAATTTTACTGAAACCGTTATGGATGGCATGGCTGGTCATGTCGTAGAGCATGTTCAGGTACAACATTTTTTCTTTTTGGATGCTGTCGTCATACCCTAAAAAATATGTGTCAAGCACTTCTCCATTGCGGATCATGGTCTTGAAACCAATGAGTTGCTCATCCAAAAAATATCCAACCAGCATGAAGTCAGAAAGAAGCTTCTCTTTGAGTACACTGAAGTGCTGTTTGGGCAGATAGAAAGTATTGAAGGGGGCATTGCTGGCCACATGAAGATAGAGCTCCTGCAACTTGTCTTCTTGTTCCTTGATTTCTTCCAGACCAAGTTCTCTTTTTTCAATGCCCATTGCCTTGGTCCGGCTGCGTTTGAACTGTGTCCTGTATTTTTTAGACATGGCATTGACATAATCCTGCTCAGTTTTCCACTTATTGCTGAGCGCAAGCACCATGTTGGGTTGCACAGAAAACCGCAGGTCTTCCTTGAAAGCAGGAATCTTGAAATATTCTATTTCAGTGGATTGAAAATCCTTGAAGGTTGTAATGTGGATGTCAATTCCCTTTGTTTTGAAATTCGCTTTCAGTGCATCTGCTGCACTGCTAAGGCAATGGAGCACATCAGGTATGCTGGCAGTTGCAGAAACAGCAAACGCATTTTGTCCACTCAGCATGTTATTGCCCATCACCAGGATCTTGGAGGAATATTTTCTGAAAAGGTAGTTTTTCAGGGAGAGATGC
>CANHSD010000127.1 GCA_947463105.1 Chitinophagaceae bacterium | reverse complement strand
TAGGAGAGCGGCTAGAAAACTTTTTTAAAGCGATGGGCTCAATGTAAGGAAATGAAAAATACAGCAGGGTACACATGATCAGACCAAGTGTAAATACAAGTGTTGGCAGTTCATTTTTCTCCTTAGGCAGATAATGCTTGTAGAAAGGGTAAAACTTCAGCGCCACTGGCAGCGTTCCTGCGGTACAAATCATCGAAAGGATCAATGCAATGTCCATCAGGATCCTTGTAAGGCCAAACTCTTCAGGTGTAAAGAATTTTGGGAAGAGGAACAAAACATTGAAGGCTCCAATCGCAAAGCCTGCGTAGATGTAGATGGATGAATAAATGCTCTGCTTGCGAATGGTTGCCATGGGAAATAAAAAAAACCGCCACTGGGTGACGGTTTCAAAATTAATACAATTGCGGGTTATAGGTGAGATTCAATCCGCTTAATAAAATTGTGCTTGGGTTGTGCTCCTACAAGCTTGTCTACAACCTGGCCATTTTTGATGAAAAGGATAGCCGGGATTGAAGTAATGCCATAGTTCATGGAAAGTTGTGGATTGTGGTCTACGTTTACTTTTCCAATGTTGACCCTTCCCTCGAACTCTTTACTGAGTTCTTCTACAACAGGTCCGATCGCGCGGCAAGGTCCACACCATTCAGCCCAAAAATCGATCATAGAGAGCTTATCTGAGTCCAGTACTTCAAGCTGGAAATTGTCGTCTGTAAATTCTTTTGCCATGTATTTGGATTGAATGTTAAATAATCAAGTGAAATGCAAAATTAGTTCCAATTTTTAATATTTCATAAAAAGACATGTTTCATTTATACAGCGTCAACTTGTACCTCAATCAAGGGGTTGTTTTCAAGAAAATCAGCCATTTCGTCATTCATTTCAAATCCTTTCTCTGTAGTCTTCATTTGAACCCTCAGCCTTTCTACCTGGTCAATCATGATCAGCTTCAGCCTGGTTTTGCCTGGGTTTTTTTTCAGGTTGTTGTGAAGAAAAGCAGCATAGGATTCAGAAATGCTTCCTGCCTGTAGGGTAAGTTGCAGTTGTCTGGTGAAGACCCTTTTGATGGTTTCAAGCAGACAAATCTCCGAAACCCTGAAATTCCATTCATTCCTGCTTTCCCATTTCTCAAAGTTGCCTTTTACATGGATGCAGCTGCCAGCAACAAAATAATTGGAGAATTTCACGTACATATCGCCAAAAAGGGTGATTTCCACTTTACCTGAAAAGTCTTCAATGGTAATACTGCCATATTTTTTACCTGCCCTTGAAATCTTGTGTTGGGCCGAGGTAACCAATCCTGCGAGTTTTAATGCCTGGTTGGGGCTTTTCTGCAGCTCAATGCCTCCTTTGAATTCATTGTAGTCATTGATGGGTATGATGCCATAGTATCTCAACTCAAACCGGTAATGATCGAGCGGATGTCCACTAAGAAACATGCCTGTCACATCTTTTTCTTTCTCCAAGATTTCAGTCAGTGACCAAGGCGGGCAATCAGGAACCTTGGGTGGAGGGATCTCCTGCACGAGGGAAAGGTCTCCAAACAGGGTGTTTTGGTTGGAGTTTGTCTGTCCTTGCCAGATGTTTCCGAATTTGATAATTTTTTCTAGTCCATTTGAGCTGTCTCCTGGTGGTTGAAAAAAATACTGAGCCCGGTGCAATTCAGGGAAACAATCGAAAGTTCCAGACATCGCCAGGCTCTCCAACGATTTTTTATTGACAGCTCGCTGGTTGACTCTTTTGACAAGTTCATAGATTGATACGTAATGCCCATTCTTCTCCCTTTCTTCTATAATCGACTCTACCGCTGCTTCACCAACACCTTTCAGTCCGCCAAGCCCAATCCTGATTTCACCTTTTTTGTTGACGGCAAAGCTCTGAAGTGATTCATTAATATCCGGCCCTAGTACATTGATCCCCATACGTTTGCACTCTTCCATGAAGAAGGTGATTTTTTCTATAGATCCTGCATGGTTCAGTACTGCCGCCATGAACTCTGAGGGATAATGTGATTTCAGGTAGGCCGTCTGATAAGCAATAAACGCATAACAGGTACTGTGTGATTTATTGAAGGCATATTGCGCAAAGGCTTCCCAGTCTGTCCATATTTTCTGCAACTTATCTTCTGCAAATCCTTTCAGCAGTGCGTTGCCGATGAATTGCCCCTTCATTTTATCAAGCACAGATTTCTGCTTTTTACCCATGGCCTTTCGCAGTACATCGGCATCCCCCTTGCTGAATCCGGCAAGCTTCTGTGCCAGCAACATTACCTGCTCTTGGTATACAGTAATTCCATAGGTTTCTTCCAGGTATTCTTGCATTTCATCCAGGTCATATGAAATGGCTTCGCGTCCGTGTTTCCGGTTGATAAAGTTGGGTATATATTCCAATGGGCCTGGCCTGTAGAGGGCATTCATTGCGATCAGGTCTTCAAACTTATCAGGCTTCAGGTCGCGAAGGTATTTTTGCATACCAGGGCTCTCAAACTGAAAGGTACCGATGGTTTCTCCGAGCTGGTAAAGCCTGAAAGCCTTTTCATCGTCCAACGGTATCTTGTCTATATCGATTTCGATACCATAATTCATCTTGATAAGCGCCAGGGATGTTTTGATGACATTCAGCGTCTTCAATCCCAGGAAGTCCATCTTGATTACACCTGCATCCTCAATCACACTTCCCTCTATTTGTGTAACCCACATGGGAGAATCCTTGGCAATGCACACGGGAAGCAGGTCAGTCAAATCCCTTGGGGCAATGATGATGCCTGCAGCATGTATACCGGTATTCCGCACTGAACCTTCGAGAATCTCTGCCTCATGCAGTACCTGGCTTCTGATGTCTGTGCCACCATAAATATCGCGGAGCATCTTGGCATTTTCAATCTCATCCTGGTTCAGCGATTCTTTTTCAATAAGGCTGTCATCGCCTTTGAGCGAAGCATGCAAAAGCCTTTTGAGGCTGATGCCCGGTTTTTCCGGTACCAGCTTTGCAAGGATATTGGATTCAATCAGGGGAAGGTCCATTGTCCTGGCAACATCCTTGATGCTCATTTTGGCGGCCATTGTACCGTAGGTGACAATTTGTGCTACCTGATTCTTCCCGTATTTGTTTACCACATAGTCGATCACTTTTTGCCTGCCTTCATCATCGAAGTCCGTATCGATATCGGGCATGGACTTTCTGTCTGGATTGAGAAAACGCTCAAACAGGAGCTTGTACTTGATGGGATCAATATTGGTAATGCCAATACAAAACGCTACCACACTGCCCGCTGCTGAACCCCTGCCGGGGCCAATGAACACCCCCAGATCCCTGCCTGCCTTGATGAAGTCAGACACAATCAGAAAGTATCCGGCAAAACCCATGGTTCTGATGGTGAACAACTCAAAATTGAGGCGTTCCTCTATTTCAGGGGTGATGACATCATATCTTCTTTTTGCACCTTCCCATGTGATGTGTTCAAGGTATTCATCCTGTGTTGCAAAATTCTTGGGCACAACAAAATGGGGCAGAAGGATATCTCTTTTAAGATCCAATACCTGGACCTTGTCTACAATTTCGTTGGTATTGTCGATGGCCTCTTCAAGGTCATGAAAGACGGTGGTCATTTCAGCAGTTGTCTTGAAGTAGAACTGGTCGTTTGGAAAAGCAAACCGCTTGTTTTTCAGGCTGACATCATCATCCGAAAACTCCCTCGCTGCAGGGGTGGCTACTTTTTCTCCCGTATTGATGCACAACAGAATATCATGTGCGTTAAAGTCTTTTTGATCAACGTAATGTGAATCGTTGGAGGCAATCACCTTTACATTGTATTTTTTGGCAAACTTGAGCAATACCTGGTTCACTTTCTCCTGCTCTGGCATGCCATGTCGCTGCAGTTCAACATAGTAGTCGTCCTGAAAAATATTCAGCCACCATTTGAACTCATTCTCCCCATCTTGTTCCCCCTTTCTCATGATGGTCTGCGGAACCAGTGCTCCAAGGCAACAAGTTGTTGCAATAAGCCCTTCATGATATTTGTGAATCAGTTCTTTATCTATCCTGGGATATTTGCTGTACATTCCCTCAATGTATCCGAGTGAGGTCAGTTTTACCAGGTTTTTATACCCTGTATCGTTTTTGGCCAGGAGGATTTGATGGTGCCTGGGATCCTTCTCTTCCTTGGAAAATGTTTTCCTGTGCCTGTTCTCTGTTATGTAAAATTCACATCCAACGATGGGTTTTACCTTCAAAGGACTATTTTTGTCATTCGGATCGGTGCGGTGTTTGTGCGCTTCTGCAACAAATTGGAAGACACCAAACATGTTACCATGGTCAGAAATGGCCAGTCCGGGCATGTTGTCATTGATGGCCTTTTTATACAACGCACCAATGCTTGCTGCACCATCCAGCAAAGAATATTGGGTATGAACGTGTAGATGTGAGAAACGTGACATGTTAGTTGTAGTGGGGCGAAGAGATCAAATTTCGTAAATAAACAGCAAATGCAGTAAAGGGTTTTTCCACAACGTGAATGAAATTGAACCGCAGTCAAATATTATTCTTTTTCTGTTTAGCAGGCCTGTTGCAATCCTGTGCCCTGTTCAAGGCATCTCCCGTCAAAAAAAATGCAACCAGGAATTCTCCTTTTTTTGATGATATTGCCATTGCCCTTAACCCCAAAGGACTAAAATCTGATCCACCGCAAGAAAGGCCCAGTACTGTCATTGGGTTCATCGATGATAAATCATCAATGGGATATCTGAATGATTTGCAGGGAATAGAGTATATCCCGCCTGTTGTGTTCAGGTATGCAGTGTTGCTTGACATTGAAGTGGAGAAATTGACCAACAGGAGACTCATTGAGTATGTTCACCAGTGGTGGGCTGTTCCATACCGGATTGGAGGAAACTCAAAAGAGGGAATTGATTGTTCTGCCTTTGTCCAAGGACTAACCAGCGAAGCCTTTGGGTTAACCCTTCCCCGAACTTCTAGAGAACAGGCCAATTTTTGCAAGGAGATTTCAAAGCAGGACTTGAAAGAGGGTGACCTGGTTTTCTTTGCTGCCGGCAGAAGCATTTCCCATGTTGGTATGTATATCTCAAACAATAAGTTTGTTCATGCATCCACTTCCATGGGTGTGGTAATCAGTGACTTGGATGAGGCTTACTGGAGCAGAAGATTTGTAAAGGCTGGTCGACTACTGTAACACTGAAAACCCAACAAAGAAATTTTTATCAGGTTCAAAACTGTTGATTGCTGAGTCGCCCTTGTAGATTTTCCATGTTGTAACGGGCTCAATCCAAACCGGCTTTCCGTCTACCATCACCCTGAGGGGAATATTGAAATTGTTGTTGCAGTCTGACCACCTGTATTTAATCTTATTCCCGTTTTTCTCTATTTCCAAGGTTGGTATTTTGGTTGCACGCAGGTATTGGTCAAATAGGGGGGAGAGGTCACGCTTCAACTGTTCGCTCCAGAATTGTTCGACAGCTGCTGAAGTGGTAGTTGAATGGTAAAACCGTTTGTTCATCTCCCTCAAGGCCATCCTGAATTTTTCATCGTCATCAAACAATTGGCGGATCAGGTGCACCAGGTTGCCACCTTTGTAATACATGTCTCCTGAGCCTTCTTCATTCACGCCATATTTTCCAATGATGGGCACATCGTTTTGTACCAGTTTTCTGGTTCCTTGTACATATGCATCCCCTGCATCCTTCCCATAATGGTGGGTGGTGAAAATGGTTTCAGAATAGTTGGTAAACCCTTCATGCACCCACATGTCTGCCACTTCATTGGTGGTGATGTTGTTCCCGAACCATTCATGGCCACTTTCGTGGACGATGATGAAATCCCAATTCAATCCCCATCCACTTCCGGAAAGGTCTCGACCCCTGTACCCGTTTTGAAATCCATTGCCATAGGCAACGGCACTCTGGTGTTCCATGCCAAGATGCGGCGCTTCAACGAGCTTGAAGCCATCCTCATAAAATGGATAATGCCCGAACCAGTGTTCAAATGCCTGCAGCATGGGCTTAACCTGGGCAAACTGTTTTTTGGCTTTGTCCAGATTATAGTCAAGAACCCAGTAATCACAGTCGAGTTTTCCTTTTTCTCCAGGATATGATTCACTGAAAGAAACATATTTGCCGATATAGGGGATGATGTTGTAGTTGTTGATAGGATTTTTGACTTCCCATTTGTAAGCGCTCCAACCTTGCTTGTATTTTTCTTTGCCAATCAATCTGCCATTGCCTACCGCCATCAAGGAATCAGGTACATTGATTTTCAATGTGGATCCTTGATCGGGTTCATCGCTTTGGTGATCCTTGCAAGGGAACCAAACACTTGCACCCAGCCCCTGACAGGCCACGCTCATCCAGGGTCTGCCAAATTTATCTTTTGTAAATATCCAACCACCATCCCAAGGAGGACGTTTGGCAACCGTTACATTTCCTTGAAACTGAAGTGCCAGTGTAACAATGCTGTCTTTGGGAAGTGGAACTGAAACATTGATGAAGAAAGCATTGCCTTCTCGTTTGAAAGTCATTGGCTTATCGCCGATGTACGCTTTTCCCAATTGCATGGGTTCCTGCAAATCGATCTGCATGGTTTTGCCAGATTCCAAAACCTTGAACTGGATGTCAACCTTGCCACTAATGGTTTTGTTCTCGTAATCAGGTTCAACATACACTGCATAATGCTGCACATCCCACCAATTCCTTGCTTCGTTTAAGGAACCCCTTAGCGTATCTGCCCTGGTGTATGACTTGGCCTGGCTGTTGAGCTGGGCATTTGAGTGCACTGTCAGCGTGAGCAACATTATCAGTGAGTAAATATGCTTCATCTTTGATTCGTTATTTTTTCATTTTATCCTTGAAAGCCTTCTCGAATTTTTCCATTTTGGGTCTGATAACAAAATAGCAATATGGCTGATTCCCGTTTCTGTTGTAATAGTCCTGGTGGTAATTCTCCGCCACATAAAAATTGGTAAAAGGTTCGATGGTAGTTACAATCGGATTACCAAAAGCGCCGGATGCATCCAGTTTTTTCTTGTAGTATTCAGCCCTTTCTTTTTGTTGTTCTGTATGGTAGAAAACAACACTCCGGTACTGAGGCCCCACATCGTTGCCCTGACGGTTCAAGGTGGTTGGATCATGTGTTTGCCAAAATACTTCCAATAGTTCATCAACGGTTACTTCTGCAGGATTGTATTCAATTTGAATCACCTCAGCATGGCCGGTGTTTTTCTCACAAACCTGCTCGTATGTTGGGTTTTCAACATGACCTCCGCTATAGCCACTGGTTGATTTAACAACGCCTTTCACCTGCTTGAAAATGGCTTCAGTGCACCAGAAACAACCGTTTCCAAAAGTAATTTTCTCTGTAGTCATGGGAGTTGATTTTGCTTTTTTGCTGTCTGATGTCTGGTTCTGCTGTTTTTGTTGTGCGCAGGCAGACACGAAAATTGATAAAGATAACAGGAGTTGAATGAATAATTTCATGTGTATCAGTTGATCTGTAAATTATGTCCCTAAGTTATGTTGAAATGAGATTAGGAGTGTTTTTAGGCTTAATTTTGCACCCAGTTTAGCAATGGTTTAACATGAAATTGTACCCGGCATCAGCATCCGTTCAGCTTGAATTTGACAAGGTAAGGAACCTGCTTGAAGAGCAGACTCGAACCCATTTTGGCAAGGAGCGTGCCGCCAATTTGCGGATCCATACCCGAAAACAATTCATTGATCTTGAACTGAGACAATCTTACCAGTATTTGCAAATCATGTCTGCAGGACAGACCTTTCAGCACGATCAGGCCTTTAACCTATCAAGGGAGCTGAAACTTTTGTCTATTCCGGGGGCCGTATTGGGGGGTGATATTTTTAAACTGTTCAGGAACCTCGCAGAAAACATCAAAAGCATTTTTCGTTGGTTTGATGAAGAAAGGACAAGCAATTTCAGTGCATTGTACCAGGTCATCAACCAAACCCGTTTTGAAAAATCGATACCAGAAGAAATAGACCGCATCATTGGCGATGATGGAAGGGTTGTAGACACCGCTTCAGAGGATCTTTCCAGAATCCGCATGGCGCTTTACAGAAAAAGAAATGAGCAGCGCCGAACCTTTGATAGGATGCTGAGTAAGTTGCAAAAATCAGGATACATTGCTGACATTGAAGAGTCTTTCCTCAACGGCAGAAGAGTGCTTGCCATTTATGCCGAACACAAGCGGATTGTCAAGGGAATCCTTCATGGGGAAAGTGATACCCGGCGTACATCTTTCATTGAGCCTGAAGAAACAATCGAGGTGAACAATGAAATCTTCTCACTCGAAAATGATGAAAGAGACGAAGAGTACAAAATACTGAGAGACCTTACAGCAAGGCTTTCTTACCAGAGCCCCTTGTTGAAACAATACATGGAAGTACTGGGTGAATATGATTTCATCAGGGCTAAAGCCAAACT
>CANHSD010000126.1 GCA_947463105.1 Chitinophagaceae bacterium | reverse complement strand
CCACCATCGCCGCAGCGTTGAAACTGAAGGCGCCGCAGGTATGGATTGGAAGACCTGTTCGGTCGATTTTTGGGAAGTGATGGTAGGTCCTTTTCTGCAATAAGTGCTTTAGAATGTATTTAGTCTACATAAATAAGTACTTAAAAGTGTAGTTGTGATAGATAATATGGCGTTTAACTTCTGATTTTGGTGATTTTATTTCCCGCCAGGGGCAACTGCGTCCTTGAGCAATAAAGACAATTCTTTGCGAAGTTCAGCCACCCGTTCAGGATAGACTGAAGCCAAGTTCCTGGATTCACCCGGGTCTTCTGCAAGATTAAAAAGAGACACCGGTTCGTATTTCTTAGGTTGTTTTTTTTGGGATGCACTGTCTGATTCTTCAGCATCGGCCACGATGAGTTTCCAATCACCCATCCGGATAGCGGCCTGCGATGGTCCGCGGGTAGAGACCGATAGAATGGCCTTGTGCGGAGATTTTCCTGCTTTGGTGATCATCGGCCAAATATCTTTTCCATCAATGGGCAGCGCTTGTTTCAATGAACCTCCTGCCAATCCAACCAAGGTCGGATACCAATCAATAATGTGCATGGCGCCTTCAATGGTTTTTCCTGCAGGAATACGTCCGGGCCAATGCGCGAATGCTGCTGCTCGGGTTCCTCCTTCATATATGGTTGCCTTGAAATCCCGCAATGGGGTATTCTTCCCCGGAGGCGGGCCACCATTGTCGCTGGAAAATATGATCAGCGTGTTTTTCAACATCCCAGTTTTTTGAAGGGATGCAACGATTTGAGCGACCGCTTCATCAACAGCAGCCAACATGCCAGCAAGCTTTTTCCGGTTGCCTTCAAGGTTGGGATATGGCTCTGTATACTGTTCTGGCACCTGAAAAGGGCTGTGCACACCGTTGAAGGGAACATAGAGGAACAGCGGTTTTGAAGGCGCATGTTGTTCAATCACACTGCAGGCTTCCTTCGCAATGAGATGCGTTGAATAGCCTTCCTCTTTGAGTTGTGTTCCATTGCGGTACCAGTCAATCTGGTTGTTTCGCACATGCGTGAAATAATCGAGGGCGCCCAAAAAATGACCATATTGATGATCAAAACCCCTTGCATTGGGCTGGTAGGATTTCTCAAATTCACCCAAGTGCCATTTCCCTGTGATGGCCGTGCTGTATCCTGCCTCCTTCAACGCATTGGCCAAAGTCCTTTCATTCAGTGGCAATCCCCACGGAGCCCCCGGCGTGATGACGTTATAGACTCCTGTACGTGTGGGGTACCTGCCTGTCATCAGTGCAGATCGTGTGGGAGAGCAGACCGATTGCACATAATGGTTTTTAAGGATGGCACCTGCTTTTGCCAGCTTGTCAATATTGGGTGTGAGGATCTCCTTTCCGCCATTGAATCCACAATCAGCATAGCCAAGATCATCGATCAGCAAAAAAACAATGTTGGGTTTTTGGGTTTGGGCATGTGCTTGCATGTTGATGCACATGAAGGTAATCAAAAGAAATTTCGTTCCCTTGCGAAGGGTTGATAACAGGAAATTCAAATGGTTTTTTTGCATGGCTTTAATTTTTACATCAGCCTTCAAATTAAGCATTAAAAAGTTCATTCCACAGATTTCTAAGGAGCTGATGTATTCAGGCTGAGGAGAGGGTTTATTTACTAGGTTTCCTGAAAATCAGGCAATGTTGCCAGGGAAGGTTGCTGATGTTTTTTTCAAACTTGAATCCAGCGGCCTTGAGTTCTTTTACCGCCTGTGCTTCACTCATTTTGTGGATGGTTTTGATGGGCACCATGGGATCTTCTGACCTGAATTCAACCAGCACCAGTTTTCCGCCGGGTTTCAATGCATTCAGCATGGACAGTGCCATTTCATAAGGGTAGGAAAATTCATGGTATACATCCACCAGCAACATCATATCAATCGCGTTTGCGGGAAGGGATACGCTTTGTTCTGTACTCAACACAGGAATGATATTTTTGGTTCCTTCCAATGTAATCCTGTCGTTCAGGTAGGCAATCATTTCCGGTTCCACATCCACCGCATATACTTTTCCATTGCCCACCATTTTTGACATCAATGTGCTGTGGTAGCCACTTCCGGCTCCGATGTCTGCAATAACCATACCTGGTTTTACAGCAAGGTTTTTCAACAATTGGGTAGTATTTTCCTCCATCTCCCTTTCCTGCCTTTCCAGCCAGTCGATGCCAAAATGACTCATCACGTGTGCAATTTGTCTGCCCATGTACCATTTTTTGATGCCGTTGGGATCGCCTGCTTTTATTGTATACCGCTCTTGCGAAATGGCGCCAAACGTGAAGAGGATGGCAATGAAAAGCAGTGAAACGGGCAATGATTTTTTCATGGTTGACATGTTTGTTGTTCAATTCAGTTCATCATATGGAACAACAGCAATTTAGCGCAATTGTAGCTTTGGGAGCGCAATTGATTAATGCGCTATTTTTGAACTGTGTAGTAATAGCGCAAAACCTTATTGGCTATATTTACTGAAGCCAAAGCTTTAGAACGGATGAAAAAATACATGATCTATTTTCTGCTCACAGTTTCTTTTATCAGTGCCTGTACCAAAAAAGGAGTGACTGCTGCGGGTGGTTCAACCCCAGTGCCTGTTCCACCGGTGGTTGTAGTGGTTGATACGAACCTGTACAAGTTAATGCCCTTTCCTATGGGTGCTTCTGTTGGCATTTCGCTGATGAAAAACAATGCCAAGTACAGCGGTGTTGTTGGCAAAGAATACAACAGCATCACTGCTGAAAACGCCATGAAATTTGGGGCCTTGCACCCCGCTGAAAACACCTACAATTGGGCCGATGCAGACTACCTGGTGTCCTATGCCCAGGCCAATGGAAAACGGATCCATGGTCATACCTTGAACTGGTATCAAAATTTACCAGCTTGGGTGACCAATTTTTCAGGTGATTCCATCGCTTGGGAAAATATGTTGAAGACACATATTCAAACCGTTGTTGCGCATTTCAAAGGAAAGGTTGCTTCATGGGATGTGGTCAATGAATATTTCAATGATGATGGCAGCATCAGAACAAGTGTTTGGGTCAAAAATCTTGGTCCGGATTATATCGCGAGGTGCTTTCAATATGCCCACCAGGCAGATCCTGACGCAATCTTGTTCTACAATGATTATGGCCATGAATACAGCAGTGCAAAACGGTCGGCCATAGCAAACCTGATCAATTCCTTCAAGACAAGGGGCGTTCCCATCCATGGTATTGGCATGCAGTTTCACATGACCTATACGCAGACCGATGCGAACATCAATGCTGCCATGGCCTTTGCTGCAGGGACCGGATTGAAGGTGCATCTTTCAGAACTCGACATTCGGCTGAACACCAACAAGGTTCAAACGCTTGTTTTTACTGATGCACTTGCTGTACAACAGGCAGACAGGTTCAGATTTGTAGTCAAGTCCTACAACGCCGCCATTCCAAAAGCGCAACAATTTGGTATCACCACTTGGAATGTTGGCGATGCGGATTCCTGGGTGCCTTCATGGCAGGGCGCCCCAGATTGGCCACTTCCATTTGATGCAAACTATTTGCGCAAACCAGCCTACAAAGCCATCATTGAAGGCGGAAAATAATTGCTCTTTCCCTGGACTGGAGCAGTTAATACTTTGGCAAAGGCCATCAATAAAAGAAATGCTTTTTTTGATTGTTCTTCCAGCCGGCTTGTGACTCATAGTCAACAAAAAATATCTTTACATCTGCCTGGTTTTCAAATTTGACAAAGAATATTTTCTTTTTTGCCTGACTTTGGTACTGTGTAAAAAACCATTTACCATCATTATCGCCTGCCTGCGATTCGTATTTTACTTTGAACACTTTCAGGTCTGCCTGGTTTTCGTATTTTACCACAAAGACCTTTACCTCGGCCTGGCTCTCATAATCCACTGTAAAGATTTTTTGGGCCATGGTTTGCTGCATGGCAAAAAGGGATATAAAGAGGAATAGTGTTTTCATGGAATAAATATACAATCTTAGTTCAAATTGATGCTCAAACTCCTCTTCTCTTCATTGCATTTCAAGTAGAGCATGCTTTCGCCATTTTGTAATTTCTCCACGAGGATCTGAGTGCCGATCCTTTCTTTCAGGCTTTCAACATGGCTGATGATGCCCACCAGTTTATCGCCTTCCACTTGCATGCGTTCAAGCATGGCAATGGCATTGTAAAGGTCGTCGGGAGATAGCGTGCCGAAACCCTCATCAATGAACATGGAATCAATCCTTACATTTTGGGAAGCCATATCGCTCAATGCCAATGCCAGTGCCAGTGAGATCACAAAACGCTCACCGCCAGACACACTGTCAATGGTTCTCCATTCATCGCCCATGTGCGTATCCACCACCCAGATGCTGTCTTCATCATCCTCTGATCCCAACTCCAATTGGTATCTTTCCATCAATGTTTCCAGGCGAATGTTTGCAAGGCTAAAAAGATGGCGCATGGTGATCCGCTGTACAATGTTGTTGAACTTGTTGCCGTTGGCATCACCAATATAGTTGTTGAGGATATTGTACATATTTTCTTCCTTCTCCATCAGCTCGAGTTGATTCAAAATGCCCTGGTGCTGTTGCTTGTTTTCAGCATCCTTGAGACGCGATTCTATGATCTTCCCCTGCTCGAGCAGGTTCTTCTCCAGTAAATCCTTCTGTTCTGTTTCTGTTGATAAAAGGGCTTCAAGGGTGGATGAAAGGTCATCCGTTGACTGTTTGGACAGCAGGTCCTTGTTGGCTTGAATCAGTTGTCCTGTATGTTGATCTTTCCTTTTTTTGAAATCATCAATCAGCTGTTTCGTTGATTGGATGGTGTCTGCATCTGCCATGGCCTGCATGAAATCATTCCTGTTTGCAAACCCATTTTTCAGCATTGATGCATCAAAGGAAATGTCCTCTTTTTTTATTGATGCCTGAAGGGTTTCTATTGCCGAGGAAGCCTTTTGAATGTTTTCTTTTTGCGTCAATATTGACGTTTCGATTCTTGTCCAATCCTGCTTCAGCTGATCCCTGAATTCATTGATGTCACCTTCTTTGAAAACTTCACTTCTTTCTTTTTTCAGCTTGTTCAGGCCCGATTGCTTTTGCTGAAAAACGTCCATGTCTTTGATGAATTGGATCAGGCTGTCCTCAACAATCTCCCACTCCTGGTGCAGCCTGATCACCCGGATATTTTCTTCAGACAGGGTTATGGATTGTTTGATCATTTCCTGGTCTGCGGCTTCAGGCAATTCACATGCCTTAAAACGATTTTTCAAATCACCCTTGCTTGATACCAACTCCTTGTCAATTCCTTCAATGTTTTTTTCCTTGTTGAGCTTGTCCCTTTCCAACAGCGCGATTGCTGTTTCTGTTTCTCTTTTCACCTTGATGTTCCGCTCATTGGACTCTTTCCTTTGGTTATAGTCTTCCTGCAACGCATTGTTCAGCCTTGGCAGGTTGATGGCATAAGGGTGGGATGTTGAACCGCAGCAGGGACAAGGGTTTCCATCGACCAATGCCTGCCGGTGAATCTCCATAGACAGGATGGCATTGTTGGCTTCAACCGCTTTTAGCAAAACTTCCAATGCAGCGTTTTCCTCATCAATGGTTGTATCCAATGCCCGGACCGATGTATGCAATGCATTGATTTGATTTGTCAATTCAACGACTTCTTCATTGTTCTTTTTTTTGTCGTTTTCATTGTTTTGCACCAATGCAGCAATGGTCAGACAGTTGCTGAGTTCAGTAATCCTGTTTTGCTGAACCGTGATGGCATCCTGAAAATTGCCTTGCCTGAAAGCATCCGGCAAGATATTTTTACGGAGGAGCTCTTGTTGCCCCATTACGTAATTTTTCAATTGGGCAGTATCAGCACTGATGGGTTTTAGAATTGTTCTTGTTTTTTCAGGAAGGTTATTGATGAAATTGGCCAAGGACACTCTTATTGTACTGACTTCCGTTTCCAGTGTGGCGATGTTTTTATCCACACCATCCAACAAGTTGAAAAAAGCATCCAATGCAGCAACAAACCCATGTTCATCTGTTGTTTTTCCACTTGCGCTTGAAAAGGAGTTGATCACCCCAGACCGTTCATCCAGCAAACTCATTAGCGATGAAGACGCCTCTTCAATTGCCTTTTGTTCATCCAACAAATCCTTTTGCATGGATTGAAGAGCATTCCATTGCTTCATCAATGGGGCAGTTTTTTCAACATCATTAAGACGTTCCATGGCACCTGCAAGGGATGTTTCTTCTTTTGCCAGTTTGTCTTTTTCTTCCCCCAGTAATCTAAGCGTATCATGCAATGAGGCAATGTCTTGCTTTGTTTTGATTTTGTTCCTGAGTGCTGCCAATAATTGCTCTCGATCATGCTGCTCCGTTAACAGGGCTTGTTTTTTTGCTTCAATTTCAGCAATATCTGCTTCAGAAAACACCTCAATCGCCCCCATGTTTTCGGTCAGCTGCCTGATCCTTTCCTTGACTTCACGGTGACGCTCAAAAGCCATTCTTCCAATTTCCCGAAAGAGTACAGTTCCCGTGATGATTTCCAGGAGCTTGTAGCGGTCGGCTTTCTGGGCCCTGAGGAATTCATCAAACTTGCCCTGGCTCAGGACGATGGCCTGTGTGAACTGCTCCTGCGAAAGCCCAATGATCCTGATGATCTCGGCCCTTGAATCCTTCAGTTTATCAGTGATGGGCTTGAATTCACCATCCTCTTGCTTGCTGACTTTCAACAGAATTTTACTCAGCTTTCCGGAACGGGTCAAGCCGGCTGACCACTGCGAGCGATAGGTTTCGCCATTGACCTGAAAAGTGATGGTTGCGTAAGATTCAGTTGTGCCCTTGGTGATGATACCCTTTTCATCTTCAATGGTTGTTTTCGTAATCTCCTGGAACCTTGCCGTATAACCATACAATGCCAACGTGATGGCATCGAGGATGGAACTCTTGCCAGCACCAGTAGGCCCTGTAATGGCAAATAGACCGGCACTGGCCAGTTCGGGGCTTTCAAAATCGATACTGAATTCTCCCTTCAGTGAGTTGATGTTGCTGAAATTCAGCTTGAGTATTTTCATCGTTGTTGTTGTGTTGCGTCAGCAAGAATGGTGTTGAAAAGGTCTTTGAGTGCGGTTTTTTCTTCATTCTCTTCTCGCCCTTCAATGATCTTTTCAAAAACGGCGGCGGGTTGAAGGTCATTTACCCTGTCATGCGCAAGGGTTGCGAGTTTTCTGCTGCTGGATTTGTCACGAAAAATCACCCGCTGGCTGACGACTTTAAGGTTCCGACCAGTCATTTCATTTTTCAACGTTTCAATCCTTGGCATGAGCTTTGGATCAAAAGTCGGTTCATCGATGGAAAGGTCCAGCAGGGCCGTCAGGTTGTATTTGCATGTTAGCAAGGCCAGTTTCTCCTCCACTTCCTGCATCGTTCCTTTGACCTGGTAAAGCGACCTGAACCTTGGTACAGGGATGAAGGTTTGCTTGAAACTGTTTCCTTCTATATCCAGTTGGATGATCTTGTGCTTGTAAACGTTTTCTGAAAATCCCAGTGAAATAGGGCTGCTGGCATAATGGATCTTCCCCTCGAGCACGGGCTGTCCGGTATGGATATGCCCCAATCCCAGGTAATTGAACTGGTCCAGTGCATCAGATGGAATGCCCAATTCGTTACCGATCTGGATCTCCCTTTCCGCTTCGCTGGCTTTTGTGCCCTGGGCATGGAGGTGCGCCATGCCGATATGCAATTGGTCGGGGAAGCGTTTTTTCATTTCATCGCCGATGCCCTTGAAGACCTTGCGCATGCCCTCCCGGATTTTGATGTCGATTTCCTTGATGCCCTCGCTCTCGCCCACCTGGCGGATGAAACGGTCCTGGAGGAATGGGATCGCTGCAACAATGGCCTCGGTCTTGCCTGACCGGTTGGCTACAGGGATCAATATTTTTTCCACCTGATCCATTCCGGGAAACCGGCCTACCACCGTTGTTCCAAGCGAATGCAAAAGGGATGATGGCGTATCCAGAAATGAAGGTGAATCGTGGTTGCCTGAGGTTATAATGGCCTTACAACCCTTGGCATGCAGCTGCACAAGAAAATCATAGTATTGTTTTGTGGCCTCGTTGGAAGGATTGTTCTGGTCAAAGATGTCCCCGGCCACCAGCAGGTGGTCAATTTCATTTTCCCCAATGTACCTGAGCAGCCAGTCCAGGAACAGGGCCATGTCTTGGCTGAAGTCCTCCATGTGCAGTTTCTTCCCAAGGTGCCAGTCTGCAGTAATCAGTATTTTCATTGGTTTTTACTTGTATTGCTGCAATATCATTCAAATGGGTGAAATTTTATTTCACAATAAAAATTTGAGGTAATGAACTTCCATTTCTGGAAGTTTTGGGCAGAATCTTTTTTATATTAACCATGTAAATTTAACAAATTGTGGTAAATTTACATGGATGATTCAGAGACAACTGGAACCTATTTTACAGGAAGCACTTTCCAATAATGCT
>CANHSD010000125.1 GCA_947463105.1 Chitinophagaceae bacterium | reverse complement strand
GTGCTTACATGGTAAAACTGTGCCGTAGCTTGATTGTACCAAGAAGACCAGGTTTCCCCACCATTGACAGTTACTACTCCACCCTGGTCAACACCCAAAGCCATGATATTGGAATGATTGGGATTGATCCAGATGCGATGATAATCATCCCCACCGGGTGCCCCTTTAATGCCCTTCCAGTTTTTTCCTCCATCAACGGACTTCCACATCACCACATTGGCAGAATAAACAATGTCTGCATTTTGGGGATCTGCTTTTACTTCTGCAAAATCACTGCCCCGGCCCCAGAGCCTTGGATCGCTGGTGAGCAAATACCATGATTCGCCTGCATCATCACTCCTGTAGATTCCACCATTTTTCTCAGCATCCACCGTGGCATAGAGCCTGTTTGGATTGCTTTGGGCGATGGTAAAGCCAATCCGGCCCAGTCCATCTTCTGTTGTGGTGGGCAGGCCTTTCGTCAAGCGCCTCCATGTATCTCCTCCGTCAGTAGATTTGAACAAACCACTTTCCTTGCCATTCCATGCACCATTTTCCCAGGGACCTTGACGGGCAGCCCAGATGTCTGCATAAATCACTTGTGGGTTGACCGGATCAATAGAAACCTGAATGGCTCCTGCATTTTCATTGAGGTAAAGCACTTGCTTGAAAGTTTTACCGCCGTCAAGTGTTCTGTAAACCCCACGCTCCTTGTTGGGCCCATAAGGATGACCCAATGCAGCCACAAAAACCCTGTTCTCATCCTTGGCGTCTACTGCAATGCCGCCAATTTGTTGGGCGTCCCCAAGCCCCAGGTTTACCCAGGTCTTTCCTGCATCGACAGACTTGTATACACCATTCCCCACAGAAAGGTCTGGCCTTTGTATGCCTTCCCCACTGCCAACATAGATAACGTCAGGATTTGAAGGCGCCACAACAACATCACCCACTGAGCCGGTATTTTGCGCGTCAAAAATAGGCTTCCAGGTATGGCCGTAATCATTGGTTTTCCAAACACCGCCATTGTTGACGCCAATGTAAAAAACATTGGGCTGTGATGCAACACCTGAAACCCCAACTGTTCTGCCTGCGCGGTGCGGACCAATCATCCGCCATTTCAAAGAAGCATACAATTGGGAGTCTGTAGTTTGGGCATCTAGGTCAGGCAATACAAAAAATAGGGCCATCATGGCTGTGATGAAAAATCTTACTTGCATATCTGTATGGGGGATTGATGAATTGTTTATTTGTTCTTATCATGATGAAGTTAAACTTTCATCAGAAATGAATCGCAATTTTTGCTTATTTTCAACATCAAACGAACGATAAAACCAAAGTCATGCCAAAACAAAACAACAGAAGAAATTTCATCAAGCAGGGCTCGATTGCCGCTGCAGGTTTTTTTATTGTTCCCCGCCATGTAATTGGCAAGGGATACACAGCCCCGAGCGACAAGCTCAACATCGCTGCCATTGGTGCAGGCGGTAAAGGGCAATCAGATCTTTTCAATTCCTACAACAATGGCGCCAACAATGTGGTGGCCATGGCTGACCTGGATTGGGACAAGTGCAAAAGCTCATTTGAAAAATTCCCCAACGCAGCAAAATACCGCGATTTCAGGGAAATGCTGGACAAATCTGGAAAAGACATTGATGCAGTAACCATCTCAACACCAGACCATTTTCATGCGTATGCCGCCATGGCCTGCATGTCGATGGGCAAACACGTATATGTACAAAAGCCACTGACGCATAACATTGCCGAAGCCAGGATGCTTACCGAGGCTGCAAGAAAAAACAAGGTTGTTACCCAGATGGGAAACCAGGGCGCTTCCAACCCTTTGCAGAAAGTGGCCATGGATTGGTTCGATAAAGGACTGATCGGAACGGTTCATACCGTAAACATCTGGACAGACAGGCCAGTTTGGCCTCAAGGGATTCCAGTGCCAACAGACAAGCCCGCCTTACCCGCTTCCATGTCGGCCAAGGATTGGGATACCTGGATTGGGCCTGCTGCTTATATGGACTATAACCCCCTTTTCCATCCTTTCAAATGGCGCGGATGGTGGAACTTCGGTACTGGTGCATTGGGTGATATCGGATGCCATACCATTGACTCTCCGTTCAGGATACTCGGCCTTGGCTATCCAACCGAAGTGGAATGCAGCGTAGGTGCTGTGTTCATCAAGGATTGGAGTCCTGAATTCATCCCAGAAGGTTGCCCTCCTTCCTCCCATGTTGAAATCAAGTTTCCTGCCACCAAGAAAAACAACAGTCCAGTGAAAATGATTTGGATGGATGGCGGTATTCGTCCTTTCCACCCGGACCAACTTCCGTCTAATGAGCCACTGAGCACAGACGGTAACGGAGCCAACGGTATTTTCCTTCATGGTACAAAAGGATTGATGGCCATTGATATGTATGGAGGAAGGCCCAAGATTTACCTGAATACCGGTGAAAAAATTGTAGCCCCAGAAGCAGACAAGAATGCTGTGAAACTGCCTGAATTTGGGCACCAGGTCTCCTGGACTGAAGCTTGTAAGGCTGGCTTCAACAGCAAGGCACACAAAGAGCTCAGCTCATCATTCGACTACTCCGGGCCGCTCACTGAAACCGTACTCATGGGTAACCTGGCCATCAGGAGTTACATGTTGCGCAAAGAGGTCACAAGACCAAATGGCAACAAAGCATTCGAGTTCTATGGCAGAAAGAAACTGCTGTGGGATGGTGCTTCCATGAAGATTACCAACTTCGATGATGCCAACCAGTTTGTATCCAGGATCAACAGGTCTGGCTGGGAGTTCAAGAAATAAAGTCTTTCCATCAATGTATTTCAAGGGCGTTTCTCAACAGGAACGCCCTTTTTTTTACAGTCTTTTTGAGAGGGAATTCAGGACATTTTTTTACAATAAAAAAGTCCCTTTCCATGGTAGAAAGGGACTTGCTTACTATAAAGTTGTGGACTCTACAATACAGCCTATTTCAACACAGAAAGGGCAGCGTCGATATACGTGAAATTCTCCGGCTGGTGGTGGTGAATAGGTGTTGTGACCTTGGATTCACCCAGCCGAACCACAACAGCATTTTTTTCTGGAATGATGAAAACATACTGACCAAACAGTCCATTTTGCGCAATGGCATGCACACCACTGTGGTTGACTATCCAATACTGGTAACCATAAAAATCTACCGGCTTATCATTCTCACTCCTGTCTTTGAGGCTTGTTGCCGGTGCAGTTGCTTCAGCAATGTATTTTTCAGAAACAATCTGCTTTCCATTCCAATTGCCTTTGTTCAAAACCAGCTGTCCGAATTTTGCATAATCACGTGCCACTGCATTGAAACAACAGAAGGCTTTTTCATGTTTTCCTGCACCATCCAGTAACCAGAGCGCATCGGCATTGGCTCCCATGGGTTTCATGAACCTTTCAGAAACCAGTGCAGAAATAGATTGACCAAACACTTTTTCTACAATCAGACCCAACACCTGTGTGTCTCCACTGCGGTACTGCCAGTAAACACCAGGCGCTTCTTTTCGCTCCATCATGTTCACCATGTATTCCTCATCATCACCATAATATCCATAGGCATTCATGCTGAAATAACTTTTGTCTCCTTCAAAATAGTTTGTACCTGAACTCATGGTCAGCAAGTCCTTGATGCGGACTTTGTCCAGCCCATTGGTTTTGAAATGCGGGAGATAATTGCCTGCAGGTTCTTCCACTGATTTGATTTTGCCTTCGTCAATGGCAATGCCAATTAGTAAGGAGATGATGCTTTTGGCAGCTGAAAATGAACCACTGATTTTAGCACTATCATAACCATCCCAATATTTTTCATAGATGAGTTTGCCATCCTGAATGACGAGAAAAGCATGTGTATCATTGGAGTCAATGATGGTCATAAACTCCTGAGGGATTTGCTTTTGGTTATATACTGAATCGTATGGCCATGCCTGAGGAGCATCACCATTCTCAACCACTCTTACCGGATGGGTCTTGTGATCATGAATAGTATGAACGCCCCAGGTGGCAAAATTTTTCAAATGTGAAAACCTGTTGGTGAAGGTGAGGCCAACAGTGATCAGTAAAATGGCTGCGACAAATAACAAAATCTTCTTGACCATGTGAAATTTTTAATGCCGTACTATAGGGTTGTTGAACGTTACCTTGAAGGTAATAACTTATCCGCAATGACTCCTTATGGATTACTTTTGCACTGAAGCAATCTATAAAAAATAGTATTTAATGCATTTATTAACGGTCGAAGATATCAGCAAAGAGGAGGAGGGCCGAACGCTCGTTAAAGAAGTTTGCTTTTCCATTGATGCTTTTAAAAAAGTGGCCTTGATGGGCGAAACCGGGTCAGGGAAAAGCACGGTCATGAAGATGATGGCAGGATTGGTGCAGCCCAGTGAAGGAAATGCCTTTTTTGAAGGACTGCGCATCAAAGGGCCAGATGAAGTGCTGCTGCCGGGCCACCCAGCCATTGCCTATCTTTCTCAACATTTTGAATTGAGAAACAACTACCGCGTACACGAACTCTTGGAAATGGCCAACAAGATGGAAGATGGTGAAGCAGCCGAAATTTATTTGATTTGCCGGATCGACCACTTGCTGGAACGGAAGGTGCATCAACTCTCTGGAGGCGAGCGGCAACGCATCGCCCTGGCCCGTTTGCTGGTCGGGAAACCACGGCTGCTGTTGCTCGATGAGCCTTTTACCAACCTCGACCTGTTCAACAACAGGATCATCAATGATGTCATTCACCAGGTCTGTAACAAGATGGCCATTACCTGCGTACTGGTTTCCCATGACCCCGCAGAAGTATTGTCCTGGGCTGATGAGCTCCTGATCATGAAACAAGGACAACTGGTCTTTCAGGGATCGCCCAAACTGGCATATGCAAACCCACAAAATGAATACATTGCCGGACTACTGGGGGAGTATACCCTGATTTCACCGGAGCAAAAAACGCTGTACAAGCTGTTTGGGGTGGAGGAAAAGGGAAAAACCATTTTTATCCGTCCTGAAAAAATTGGCATTGGTTCAGGTACAACAATCAGGATTCCCGGGTCAGTGGTGGAGGTGAAATTTCTAGGGGCCCACTATCGCCTGCTGATCAAAACCAGCGAAATGGATTTGATTGCCTATGCTGAGACTGACCCTGGTACCAACGCGATGGTTCATGTTTATGCAAAAGGAGACTAAGCCAATTTTACCCGCTTTCCAGTTTTTACCGCCTGGTAAATGGCATCGATGATTTTCATGTCTTTCAATCCCTCCTCCCCGTCTGCAGGCACAATGGGCTTTTTGCCTTCCAGGATGATGGAAGCAAATTCTTCCATTTGAAGGGTTTGGTGGGCCTGATGCGGTTGTGTCAACTCTCCCTTGTGTGTTCTGCCTTTGATGGGGCCATATCCTGTAGAAGGCTGCATTTCTGCAAAACCCTTTTCACCATTGAGGAAAAAACGATCCAGGTTGCTCATCCCATAACTGGACAAGCAGGAAGCAATGGCACCACTTGGAAACCCCGCCTGAAACTGAATTGTTTCATCCACCCCTTCTGCAAATTTCACAGGGTCGGTCTTTGTTTCCTGTGCAGTAACCCAGAGGGGTTCTTCCCCAATCATGTAGCGCATGCCGTTGATGGAATAGATGCCAATGTCCATCATGGAACCACCCCCGGCCAAGGCCTTGTTCAATCGCCATTGCTTGGGGTCGCCGCTCCGAAACCCTGTCAATCCCTGGAAAAACTTGATCTTTCCAAACTCGCCGTCTTTCCTCATCCTGATCACTTCCAGGGTCTTGGGTTCAAAATGCATCCTGTATCCCACCAGCAAATGAACCCCTGCCTTCTTGCAGGCATCAATCATTTCTTCAGCCTCCTTGGCATTCAATGCCATAGGCTTTTCAACAATGACATGCTTGCCTGTTTTGGCAACCCTGATAGCCTGTTCTTTGTGCAATGCATTGGGAGTGATGATGTAGACAGCATCGATGTCTGGATTGTTCTTGATGGCATCGAAATTGGTATAATCATAACAATTCTTTGCTTCAATAGTGTATTTCTCAGACCAGGTCTTGATTTTAGAGGGAGTTCCGCTGATCAGCCCCACCAGCTTGGCTTTTTTGCAGGCCAGCATGGCCTCTGCCACACGGGTTGCATATCCACCCAATCCCATGATGGCAATGCGCAACACTGGCCCATCGTAGGGGATTTCAGCAGGCTTCATGCTGCTCATAAAAGGCAGGGCAATGATGGGAGCTGAAAGTTTTTGGATAAAATCGCGGCGACTGTTCATGGTAAAAACGTTTGCTTGAAATTAATGAAAAAAAAAGGGGTTTGGTTCTTCTGTTGTTAAGGAGTAATTATTTTTCTCCTCATACAACAGAAAGACCAAACCCCTGAACGATCAAAGGTCTTGATGATGGCTTATTGCTGGTTTCCACCACGGCCCTGGCCACCGCCTTGTCCGCCTCTTCCCTCTTGTTGCCTTTTCCTCATTTCTTCGTAAAAAGCTTTCACCTTCACCATTTTCTCTTCTGTCAATGGAATGGCTTTCATTGATGCATCGCGTGCGTCTTCTGCCTCTTTCATTTTCTTTTTCTTATCATCTTCACTAAGCGCCTGGTCCATGCGGATGGGCCTTGACTTCATTTGAAAATCAAAATTGATGTCAAGGATCTTGTCAGCCTCAGCATCTGAAACACCCGCCTGCTGCACCAGCATGGGTTTGATGCGCTCTTTCATCCTTGCCTTCATGGCTTCAGGATCTCCGCCGCCACCACCTGGAGGTTGTGCCTGAAGGGAAAAAACCAGGGCTGTCATGGCAACCAAAATTGAAAATAATTTCTTCATGTTGTGTTTTTTAAATTGAGTAATCGTTTACAGGTTAATAGATGTCCATTTCAAATATAATCCTTCCCCAGTATTAGACAAATAACATAATTTAACAATTCAATCAAGACCATGAAGTTTTTCTGTTTGATGCTTTCTATCATAACTGTTGCGGTTTGCAATGGGCAAGGAACAAGTCCGAAGCAGGATCCATATGTTGTTGTACTGGGAACCTTGCAGGATGGAGGGTCGCCCCATATGGGATGCCAAAAAGATTGCTGCAAGGCGATTGATCCCAACAAAAAAGTGGTATCGCTGGGGCTGATTGACCCGACATCCAAGAAGAAATTTTTGTTTGAAGCCACTCCCGATATTGTGTCACAAAGCAATGTCCTCAATGGTTTGCTGCCATCCTCCGGTGTAAAAACACCCGATGGCATCTTCCTTACCCATGCGCACATGGGGCATTATACAGGATTGATGTTCCTTGGTCGTGAAGCCATGAACAGCAAGGCCGTGCCGGTATATGCCATGCCCAAAATGAAGCGCTTTTTGGAAAACAATGGTCCCTGGAGTCAGCTGGTTACATTGAACAATATTCTCATCAACCCCTTGTCTGAAGGAAACTGGGAAAACATCAGCCCATCGCTCAAGGTAAAGCCCATTCTTGTCCCACACCGGGATGAGTTCTCCGAAACCGTTGGATTCATCATTGAAGGTCCGCACAAGAAACTGCTCTTCATCCCAGATGTCGACAAGTGGGAAAAATGGAAAACAGATATTGTATCGCTGATCAAAGAAGTAGATCATGCACTGATCGATGGCACTTTTTTCAGTACAGCAGAAGTGGGCAACCGCAACATCGCAGAAATACCCCATCCGCTTGTGCAGGAAAGCATGCAGCTTTTCGATTCACTGCCAGCCAAAGAAAAAGAAAAAATCATGTTCATTCATTTCAACCATACCAATCCTTTGTTGAATGAACAATCGGAAGAAGCAAAGCTGGTAAAGAGCAAGGGGTTCAGGATTGCGGAGATGAATCTTCGGATAACGCTTTGATGGCGACTCGCCGGTAATTATACTGACATCAAATCATGAAGCATGCTCCAATGTATAGATCAGACTCCCGATAACACCGACAGTTATTAATATCAAAGCAGCTGCAATACCAATAACCGCTTTGTTCTTTTTGCGGATGCCATACACCATGGTTAGCAAAAAAGACATGAGCAATACAGCTAAGAGAATTGAAGAAGACATGATCTGAATTTTAGATAATTGCCATCAAAGGTTAAGTGAATATGTTCATTCACTTACTGAATATAACAATAATTCAGATGATGGTAAACCAAAACAGATTTTGCAGGATTTATCTTTTTATTTTTAACTTACTAAGGCAAACAAACGATTGCTCATGAAAATATACGACCGCAGGCGCTTCTTGCGCGATACCGGTATGTCCGGAATGGCGTTGGGATTGTCCAGTTGGATACAATCAAACCCAAAGCTTGTCGACGCAGGAAGAATAGGCATCATCGGCCTCGATACCTCTCACAGCATTGCCTTCACCAAGGCGTTGAACACTGGCAATCCGCCTGACAAATACAGAGGCTTCCGCATTGTTGCTGCCTATCCCAATGGCAGTGCCGACATCGAGTCATCCACCAAAAGAATCCCCGGCTATATTGAGGAAGTGAAGAAGATGGGCGTGGAGATTGTGGACTCAATTGCAGATCTCCTGAAG
>CANHSD010000124.1 GCA_947463105.1 Chitinophagaceae bacterium | reverse complement strand
AGGATGGTGGAGAAATGGTTGAGGTCGTTTGGTTCTTTTTCAAACTCTATCAGCCATTCGTGTGCGCCGTTTCCTTCTTCACTAAAATAAACTGGACCAGCCGTGTAATCAGTGATGACGGACTGGGTGATCTTGCATGATTCGGCGATGGCCCTTTCTGCATTGTCGATGATCAGTTCCTCGCCAAAGGCATTGATGAAAAGTTTCAGGCGACCACTGACTTTTATCCGGAAGGGGGCTACACTGGTGAACTCAACCGTGTCTCCAATCAGGTAACGCCAAAGCCCTCCATTGGTGCTGATGACAGGCGCATAGTGCTGTCCTATTTCTACATCTTTGAGGCCAATGGTTCTTGGCTCATCCTTGCCATATTCTTCTATTGGCATGAACTCATAGAAAATGCCATGGTCCAGGAAAAGCATCATGCCCTCAGACCCGGGTATGTCCTGGGCAGCAAAGAATCCTTCGCTGGCATTGTACATTTCCAGGTAATGGATATCACCGCCAATCAATTTTTTGAATTGTTCTCTGTAGGGATGAAAGGAAACACCACCATGGAAATAAAGCTCCAGCGATGGCCACACTTCTTTCATGTTTTTTTTGCCAGTCAATTCCAGGATCCTTTGGAAAAGGACGATGGTCCAGGTGGGCACACCTGAAACGGAAGTGACATTTTCGTTCATCGTGGTTTGGGCAAGCTTTTCAATTTTCCCTTCCCATTCGTCCATCAGGGCAATCCTCAACTCTGGCGTTCTCATCCAGTTGCCATAAAAGGGAGTATTTTGCATCAATACGGCACTCAGGTCTCCAAAATGGGCCTCTTCATGCAGGTTGTTGATGGTATGGCTTCCTCCGATCATCAGTCCTTTTCCGGTAAGCAGATCAGATTCCGGATTGTGCATGTAGTAAAGGGAAAGCACATCTTTTGCTGCCTTGAAATGCCCGTCTTCCAGGCTTTCCTGGCTTACAGGGATGAATTTGCTCTTGTCGGAGGTGGTTCCGCTGCTTTTGGCAAACCAATTGATGGGGGTATTCCAAAGCAGGTTTTGTTCGCCGGCCATGATCCTTTCCACATAGGGTTTGATGTCCTCATATTCGTGAATCGGAACCGCCTGTTTGAAGGCTTTTGTGGTAAACAGTTTGGAAAATTCATATTGCCTCCCAATTTCAGTGAACTGTGCTGCGGTTACCAGGTCTTGCAACACCTCTCTTTGTGCTGAGATGGGATGCTGTATCCAGGCTTCTATGCGCCAGGAGCGCAATCTGGCCAGGGATGATATGGCAGGACTTAGCAATTTCATGGTTGGGGTTGAATGGGTCAGCGATCGCCGTAAAGGGAATCTTGACGGGCTTCCTCATGAAGATAATCCTTTCTTTTGAGTTCAAAGTTTCTGCCGAGGTAGAGTCTTCGCACTTGTTGATCTTCCGCAAGTTCTTCTGCGGTTCCGTGCTTGAATATTTTTCCCTCAATCAACAAATAAGCCCTGTCGCAGATGGAAAGGGTTTCATTTACATTGTGGTCTGTGATGAGGATACCTATGTTCTTGTGTTTGAGACGGGCAACGATGGTCTGGATGTCTTCTACTGCGATTGGGTCTACACCGGCGAAGGGTTCATCCAGGAGGATGAATTTGGGGTCCACCGCCAGTGCCCTTGCAATTTCCGTTCTTCTTCTTTCACCACCGCTCAGCGAATCACCATTGTTCTTTCTCACATGCGTCAAACGGAATTCTGAAAGCAGTTCTTCTTGTTTGATTTTTTGTTCTTTCTTGGTCAGCTTGGTCATTTCCAGCACGGCTGCAATATTGTCTTCAACCGAAAGCTTGCGAAAGATGGAAGCCTCCTGGGGCAGGTACCCAATGCCCATCTGGGCCCTTTTGTACATGGGCATCCTGGTGATGTTGAGGTCATTGAGGTATACCTCACCTTCATCAGGTTTGATGAGGCCCACTACCATGTAAAAAGATGTTGTTTTTCCTGCGCCATTGGGCCCCAACAGGCCCACGATTTCTCCCTGCTTTACTTCAACAGAAACATCGTTCACGACAGTCCTGTTGCTATAGCGTTTGATCAGGTTCTTTGTATGGATGGTCAGGTTCATCTTCGACTGCAAATGTATCAAATTTCATCAGCATATAATCTGTACTTTTGCCTTTCAGACCAAGCCAAACTGTAAATATGAAAGTAATCGACTACATCAACCAGGCCAAGGATACCATTTTGTCTTATGAGGTTTTGCCTCCATTGAAGGGGAAAAACATCAACTCCTTGTTTCAGCACCTTGACCCGTTGATGGAATTCAAGCCTTCTTTCATCAATGTTACCTATCACAGGAGTGAACATGTGTCCAAGCAGCAGCAGGATGGATCGGTTGAACGGGTGGAAGTGCGGAAACGGCCAGGAACGGTGGGTATTTGTGCAGCCATCATGAACCATTATCAGGTGGATGCGGTTCCGCACCTGATCTGCGGAGGATTTACAAAAAGGGAAACGGAAGATGCTTTGATAGACCTCAATTTTCTGGGCATTGACAATGTGCTGGTCTTGCGTGGAGATGCAGCCAAAGGTGACAATGGGTTTGTGCCTATGCCCAATGGAAACAACTATGCCATTGACCTCTTGCGCCAGGCAGATCGCCTCAACAAAGGCCTTTATCTTGAGGAGGATATCCTGGATGGATTCAAAACCAATTTCTGTCTGGGTGTTGCAGGATATCCTGAAAAGCATTTTGAGGCCACCAGCCTGGAGGAAGACCTCGGGCACCTGAAAGCCAAGGTGGATGCGGGTGCAGAATATATTGTCACTCAGATGTTTTTTGACAATGCAAAATATTTTGATTTTGTGGACAGGTGCAGGGCAGCTGGAATCAATGTTCCCATCGTACCAGGATTAAAGCCACTGACCAATAAAAAGCAACTCTCTGCCATTCCAAGAATTTTCAATGTGGAGCTTCCTCAAGACCTGGTCAATGCCATGAACAACAGCCTTACAGACGAGGGCTGCGAAAAGGTGGGTGAGGAGTGGCTGACCCATCAGTCAAAGGAATTGAAAAAGGCAGGCGTTCCCGTTTTGCATTATTATACTTTGGGTAAACCCAAAATCGTTTACAACGCAGTGAGCCAGGTTTTTTAGTGCATGCCTGCTAACAATGTTTTCCAGGTTTGGGCGTTCATCACAACCGGGTATTTTTTCTTGAGTGATCCTATCCAAAGGTCTTCCAGGTATTGCTGGTAGTCGTTGATGGCAGTTCCCCTCGCTTCTTCGAAACGCTTGGTGCTGGGGTCTTTGAACACATTGACCACGATGATGAAGCTGGCAGATTCATCTGAAGGGTTGGTATAAATGGGTGTAACGAATCCCGTTTTTGCATTTTCGGCACCAACACCAAGTAGTTCTCCAGCTTCATACCTTCCACTGTCTACAAAAGATACCTCACTGTACATTTTCTTGATCTGCTCAACCGATCTGTCCTTCTCAAATGCTTCTCTGATGGCAAGGGCGGTCTGTTTGTTTTGTGCGGTGATGATCACGGCAAAAACGGATTGTTTCCATGTGTATTGGGTGGCCCTCCCTGCATGAAATTTTTTCAATCCCTGCAGGTCTGTGGAGGCCTTGCCCCAAACTTTTTTATCCATGATCTCGAAGAGCAGGTTTCCATCTTTGAAATCTTTGATCTGTGTTGCGTAGGCAGGATTGAACTGTTTCAGCCTTTTGGCAATATAATCCTCCTTGTTGGCCATGGAGGCTGTCAATCCATGTTTTCCAATGCTTTTTTTGATAAAAGCTTCTGCTGCAATTGATTTCCTTTCATCCTGCAGGATCAGTTCTTTCAATGCAGGTGCTGCATTTGAAAGGGACTGTTCTATGGGTTGGTTGGAAATTCTTTTGATGATGTGAAAGCCAAGATCGGTTGCCAATACTGGTGCAATTTCTCCATCTTTCTTTAACCGGATGACCAGCTCTTCAAACAAAGGATCATACTTGCCAACCTGGATATCTTCGATGATGCCGCCTTTCTGGGCACTGCTCATGTCGTTTGAAAATGCAAGGACGAGCGAATCGAAGGATGCACCTGCTGTTGCAAGCGCATGGATCGAATCTGCCAGTAACTTTCTCTCCCTCATTTCCTTATTTGTTGCGTCTTCTGGTTTGGCAATCAAGACCTGGGCAATGGTTGTCTTGCCATGGGTAGCCCTTGTGTTCATCCTTTGGAAAAAATGAATGCCGTTGGCAGTTTCAATGGGACCTGAAACAGCCCAATCTTTCAGTGCATAAATGGCATTTTCAAATGCATGGGGCAGGCTGAAAGCCGTGATGTATCCGAGATATCCCCGTGTTCTGGATACTTCTGGATCATCGGAGTTGGCAATGATCAATTGTTCAAAATCCTCACCCTTTAACAATGAAGCCGTTATTGAAGCCCCTTTTTTTCGGGCAAGCTCTTTTTCGGGCAAGGTATAATTGGTGTCGACATCGCTGCTTAGTTTGAGTTTGTTGAACGCAATGAAAAGATGTTTGACTGAAACCTCTTTCAGTGAACGTTCATGCGCAGTTGCAACCAGTTCTTCAAGGGTTTGCTGGTCGAGCATATACATTGGTCGGATCTGTTCTTCAAATCCTTTGAGGTCTGCTTTCTGGTTGGGCAGGGTGTCCATCTTCAGGTCATAGGCGGCCTGTACCTTCAGCCGGAACCGGATGTAGAGATCGCGGTAGCTTTCCAGGGCCTTCAACCTGTTGCTGGTATCTGTGTTGTTCTTGTTGAAAGATGCCATGAACTCCTGCTGACTGACAGGCTTGCCACCAAAAGTGAACAACACCTGTGCTTTTAACTGAAAGCAAGATGCTGTGATGACGGCAATCGTAAAAAGTATTTTTTTCATGTACAGCTAGGGTGTCTTTGCTGATTTTTTCTTGAAATCCATAAAGTCATCTACCTGCAGGTATGTTAGTTTTTTAGCCACAATGTTTTTGTCCTTGTCCAGCAGGTAAATCATAGGTGTCTGGTATACATCATAGAGTTGCCTGTAACCAGGCTGACCTGCCTTGTAAATTTTGTCTTTGGTTTCTTCTGTCTGGTACACATGGATCCATCCACCCAGTTTGTGTTCCCTGATGTAGTTGAGCCAGTTCTCTTTTCCTCCATCTGTCATGACCCCAACAAGCTTCACACCCTCTTTTCTCCATTTGGCCTGAAAGATGGAATCCACTCTCGGTACTTCCTCCTTGCAATGTCCGCAGGTAGGGTCCCAGAAACATAAAACAGTAAAGGGACCCTGAAGGCCATACAAGGAGAAATTTTTTCCGAGGGTATCTACCATGGGCAGCTCAGCCGCTTTTTTGCCAATCACATTTGACATCAGTGAATATCCCCTGTCGAAGATGAACTTTTTGTATTTTTCATTCATCCAGCTGTCTGCCTGGCCACTCAGGTAATATTTTTCAAACAGGTGCACAAAAACAGCATCCTGGCCCATGAATTTGGGGTTCACGTATTTGTCTGTGAGGCTGGACAATACAAATTTGAACATCTCTTCACTGGGCTTCGCGGCAGCAAGCATTTTGTCTGCGTACCTGGCCAATGAATCAGATGCCTGGGGAAGGATCTCATCATAATATTTGTCGAACCTGCCCTGTAAAACAGGGGTTCTCACCAGGCGATCATCTGTCATGCTGATGCCATCCCAATAATGGTCCTTGTAATAATTGTAGGCAAACAGGCTATCGTATTTTCCGCCGGGATGTTGTGCTGCAGCTGGAACCTCAGGATCTTTCAGCAGGTTGAAAATGGAACTCAAGAGGTGCTTGGGATTTTTTTGCTGCAGTTCATTGCGGTACTGCTGCATATCGAGGCTCAATTGTTTGATTTGGGCCTGTGCTGCTTTTGTGGCAGGGTCTTCTGCCGCTCCACCAGCCCTGCTCCTCAGCGCAGCCACCTCTGTACCAATGTCAAATGATTTTTTCTGATAATCGGCAAATAGGGTATTGTCTGGAGAGCCTTCAAAGCGCAAACCTTTCACAATATTGGCTGTGTCTGCGTACACACTGAATTTTTGTTGCTGGTCGAGCATGCACTCAATCCACCCGTTTTTTTCAGGGAATACAATCATGTAAACGCCGCCCTGCAATTTCTTTGCTCCAGTGAAGATGGCCTGACCGTTGGCGTTGATCTTTGCCGAATCAATCAGGTATTGCTTGCTGCCAAAATGGTAGGCAAGGAAGAGGTATCCTTTGTTAAAAGGCTTGATGTTGGCCTTGATTTCATAGGCATTTTGTGCCTGGGCAAATGGGTTGAACAGCAAGGAAAACAGCAGGATCGGAAGAATGCGCATCTGTGAAAGTTTGGGTAAAAATATTCAATAACCGGGAAATACAATGTTAAAAGGAGAACTAAGTGAGCAGGCTTGGGAAGGCATATTAAATTGTAGATTTGCAGTTCAAGCCGGAACATGAGAAAGAAGAAATTGGTATTGGAGCATTTGCAGGTCAGTGGTTATGCCGCCGGCGGAAAGTCTATTGCAAAACTCGAGGGAAAAGTGGTTTTCATTGAAGGGGCTGTGCCAGGAGATGTGGTAGATGTTCGGCTCAGCAAGAACAAGAAAGATTGGGCAGAGGGGAAGGCCATCAGGTTTAGATCCTTTTCTTCAGAGCGAACAACTCCTTTTTGCAAACATTTTGGGGTCTGCGGGGGGTGTAAGTGGCAGATGTTGCCCTATGAAAAACAACTGGAGTACAAGTTTCAGGAAGTGGAGCAGCAGATGAAGCGGATTGGCAAGATCAATATCCCTGAAATGCAGCCGATTGCAGGGGCCAGTGAAACGCAGTACTACAGGAACAAGCTTGAATTTACGTTTAGCTCCAAGAAATATTTTACCGAAGAGGAGATTGCTTCCCTGGAAATGCCTGAAGAGGGACCGCGGGGTCTTCCTTCCATTCCAGCCCTGGGTTTTCATGTACCCGGCTCCTTTGACAAGGTGATCGATATTGATGAATGTTTTTTGCAGGCAGCGCCAAGCAATGCCATCCGCAATGGCATCAGGGCCCATGCCCTGGGAAAAGGATACAGTTTTTATGATATCCGCAACCATACAGGATTGCTCAGGAACCTGCTGGTTAGGCTTTGTACTACTGGAGACCTGATGGTCAACCTTGTGTTTGGAGCGGATGATGAAAAGGCAAGGGAAGACATGATGGAATACATCAAAAAGGGTTTTCCTTCCATTACCTCGCTGTATTATACTGTGAACCGCAAATTCAATGATAGCCTGGGAGACCAGCATCCCATCCTTTACCATGGTAACGCATTTGCCATCGAGCAATTGGGTGGATTGAAGTTCAAGGTGGGTCCCAAATCGTTTTTCCAAACCAATTCAACACAGGCTGAGCAATTGTACCAGATTACCAAGGATTTTGCTGAGCTGAAAGGAACTGAAATAGTATATGACCTTTATTGTGGCACAGGAAGCATTGGCATTTTTGTCAGTGACAAGGCTGCCAAAGTGATTGGGGTAGAGGTCATTAGCGAAGCCATTGATGATGCACATGAAAATGCTACCATGAATGGCATTGACAATACGCTTTTTTATGCCGGTGATGTGGCAGACATCTGCAACAATGCCTTCTTTGAAACACATGGCAGGCCTGATGTGATCATTACTGATCCTCCCAGGGCGGGCATGCATGAAAAGCTGGTACAGCAGATCCTGGCCATGGAAGCGCCATTGGTGGTATATGTGAGCTGTAATCCAGCAACACAGGCAAGAGACCTGCAATTGTTGGCAGAAAAGTATGATGTCACAGCCATCAGGCCTGTGGACATGTTTCCTCATACCCATCATATTGAGAATGTTGTGCAACTGAAGCTGAGGCAAGATGCCCCAGGTTCATTAAATTTGTAACATAAAGCAACGTATGGAATCAGAAATCAGACCGGGCAGGTTTCAGGTGCTTCCCGTAGTCATCAAAAACCTCATCATCATCAACGCCTTGGTTTGGCTGGCGCAAATCACTGTTGGCAAAGACCTTTTGTCCATTGAAGATCTTTTTGCACTACACCATTTCAGTTCTGTGCATTATCATTTCTGGCAGTTCATTTCCTACATGTTTCTGCATTCTTCAGATTCATTTTTTCACATCCTGTTCAATATGTTTGCGTTGTGGATGTTTGGGTCTACACTGGAAAACCTATGGGGGCCGGCGAAGTTTCTGGCTTTTTACCTGGTCTGTGGCTTTGGCGCAGGGCTTACGCAGGCAGTTGCATTGACCTACGATATATCACAGTACAATGAAATGTTTGCAGCAGGTCAGATCGGTGCTGCTGAACTTTTTGTATTGGCAAATGTTCCTACCCTGGGTGCCTCCGGTGCCGTGATGGGTATTTTTGCTGCCTTTGCCTATACCTTTCCCAACAGCCAGATGATCATCCTTCCGATTCCTTTTCCCATCAAAGCCAAATGGGCATTGCTCGGACTCGGTGTATTGGATGTATTGGGAGGCATATCAAGCGAGTCAACAGGAATAGCGCATTTTGCACACCTGGGAGGTGCGGCAGTGGGGATTATCATTGTGATGATCTGGAACAAACGGAACAGGAGAGATTTTTATTGACCAAAAAAACAAGCGGCATGGGATACAGGGACAATACGGGATCAGGCCGTTCAAATCTGTTCAATACAGCAAACCCTTTGGTGATGCTGGTTGTACTGCAAATTACTTTT
>CANHSD010000123.1 GCA_947463105.1 Chitinophagaceae bacterium | reverse complement strand
GTTCATTACAAACAATGACTCTATCCAACCTTTCGGCGTAAAGCAAGAAACCTTGATGACCCTAATCATTCCAAATACTTATGAAATTTACTGGAACAGCAGCCCCAGTGATTTCATGAAGAGGATGAACAAAGAGTCAAATGCCTTTTGGACTGACAGCAGGATTGACAATGCAAAATTGCTTGGACTTTCCAAAGAAGAAGTAATTACAATAGCTTCCATTGTTGAAGAAGAGACTAACAACAAAGAAGAAAAGCCGACGATGGCAAGTGTTTATATCAATAGGTTGAAAATAGGGATGCCTCTGGGCGCAGACCCAACCATCAAGTACGCGGTAGGAGATTTTAGCATCAAAAGGGTTACATTCAAGCACATCAGTACAACTGCAGGCTCTCCATACAATACGTATCGAAACAAAGGGTTGCCTCCAGGGCCAATTTGTACACCCTCGATTTCCTCAATTGATGCAGTTTTAAAAGCGGAAAAAACTGACTTTTTGTTTTTTTGTGCGAATGCAGACTTCTCAGGATCGCATAGCTTTGCATCAACAGCAGAAGAGCATTATGAAAATGCCCGAAAATACAGAAGGGCTTTGGACAGCCTAAGGATACACTAATCGATAACAATGATTAAACTACAAAGGATCCTGATTGAAAGCAGGCCTGCAAAAACAGTGATCAACTGGTCAAAAAAACTGGTTTTGCCAGGATTTGAGGGCCTTCCTTTGTATGATGTGCTTCATTTTTTTTACAAACAAACCCAACAAATAGGCCTGAACGAAAGGGCTGCTTCTGTGGCGTTCAACTTCTTGATGGCTGTTCCGCCTCTGTTCATTTTCATCTTTACCATTTTATCTTACATACCAGGCTCCAAAAGATTGTACCAGGAGGTTCTCGTTCTGCTGCGCGGTGTAATTCCGGATGCAACAACTTACACCATGATCAAAAATGTAATGGATGACTTTTTCTCTACAGGAACGGGTACATTGTCATTCGGTCTTTTACTGGCATTGTATTTCTCCTCAAATGCCACCTTGACCATCATGAGAACTTTTAGGAAATCCATGTTGCATATTGAAGTGGAAGAGCGAAATTTCATTGAAGTAAGGCTTAGTGCCATCAGGCTTACGTTTATCATCGTCTTGTTGATCATTGCCACTATAATGATCATGCTCACACAAACCATCATTTTGAACTGGGTCATTGAGCAAATGAAAATCAAAGACAGTATTGTTGATTTTATTTTCGGTTCCGGCCATTTTCTGCTTACATTTTTTCTGATTTTTTTGGCGATTGGCCTTATCTATCGTTATGCGCCACACGTTCAAAAAAAATGGAAGATCAGAACGCCCGGAGCCCTGCTTGCAACCATTTTGATCATGTCTTTCACCTATTTTTTCTCTTATTGGGTAAACAATATTTCTTCATACAACAAAATTTACGGATCATTGGGAAGCATTTTGATTCTGATGTTTTTGATTTTCGTAAATTCACTTGTCCTATTGATTGGATTCGAGTTGAATGTCAGCATCAATTCACTTAAAAGCATTGCTGAGAAAAGAAAAAAAATTAACAACAAATAAAAATCTACATGCGCCATTTCTTTGTTTTCACAATTCTACTGCTCACCTTATCTGGTTTTTCTCAAGAGAACATAATGCTTACTATCTCAGCAAAAAACAAACAGGGCAACAAAATTGAAGGAGTTGAAGTCAGTTTTCTCAACTTCAATAGGTTGACTGAGAATCAGCAAAACGATAAACTTGTTTACAATAATTTAGCAAAGGGTTACTACGAATTGCTTATAACCGCAGAAGGATATGCTTCTGTTATCTGGAAGGGTTTTCTGGACAAATCTCAAGATGTATCCATTCTGATGGAATCCAATTCCATCAAGTTGGATGAGGTTGTTGTGAGCAGTGATAAAAAGCAAGTGAATATTTTGAATACACCCGGTTCAATCAGTTCCATCAATGCAAAACAAGTCAGGGACATGCGCATCTGGGAAATCAGCGACTTGTCCGGCTTTGCCCCCAATCTGTTTATCGCCAGTTCGGGAGACAATCGTAATGTAACTGGCATCAGGGGAATGGTTACCACTTCATACGACCAATCGGTTGCGACTTATGTTGACGGAGTAGCTCAATTCAATCTTGATACCTATATCCCACAATTGAATGAAATTGAAAGTATCGATATCATCAGGGGGGCTCAGGGTACCTTTTATGGAAGAAATGCAATGGGAGGAGTCATCAATATCACAACGAAGAAACCTACCAATGCAAAGCATATCAATGCGGGCGTTCAAGTTGGCAATCATGGGCAGAAAAGGCTGAATGCAGCTGTGAATGCACCAATCATAAAGAATAAGCTTTTTCTTGGCTTATCTGCCCTTCATGATACTAAAAATGGGTTTTACACCAATGAATTTCTTAACAAGAAATTTGACAATCAACAACAAAGCATGCTCAACCTGCAGCTTAAATACTTTTTGGGCAAGGGTTGGAGTTTACAAGCTGATCTCAAACAATATACAGCCAAGAATGATGGTGCTTTCCCATTGGTGAATGATATAAAAGCATTGTTTGAAAAACCATATACCCTCTCTCAGAACCTCACCTCCTCCATGAGAGACAAGAGTGGAAACGCTTCAATTGTGGTAAAACACAAGGGTAAGAAAACAGATATAACCCTACAGCATGCAAGACAGCGAAATTATCGCTATTATGAAAATACACTTGATGCAGACTTCTCTCCTGCTGATATCGTAGGCATATTCAACAATTATGGAAAAGATTTCAATACTGTGAATGCAGTAACCAATGAGCTAAGGTTTAATTCTGTAAAATCTTCCCCTGATGCAGCTTTTGAATGGAGTGCTGGTATTTTCCAGTTCACACAAAAGAGTCCAACGAAACAGGCAACTGTTTTTGGAAAAGATGCTGGTTTATTTGGGATACCCGATAAAAATTTCTCAATAATTTCGATCAATAAAGGTGAGAACGATGGTTTTGCTGGTTACGGTCACATGAGCTATAAAATCAATAAAAAGATTACCATTAACGGTGGCATGAGGATTGACAATGAAAATAGAAAACTGACCATTGGCAGTGAGTACGAAAAACAACCAAGACCCGCAATTGCAACGATGGCTGAAAAAACTGGAAAATCATCCTACGGAGCTTTTTCTCCTAAATTGGGTATCCAGTATCAACCTACCGAACAGCAGCTTTTTTATCTATCCTTCAGCAGAGGATTCAGGACTGGCGGCTTGACATCAATTTCTTCAGATCCGTCTCAGGTTCCGCTGTCCGCCTACAAGCCTGAATTCAGCAACATGTTTGAAGCAGGTATCAAAGGAAAGGACAAGAACAACCAGTTCAGGTATGCTGTAGCCATTTTCTACAACAAAGTCATGGACATCCAAACACCTTTGCTTGTATTGCCAAGCGCAGTAACTATAATCCAGAATGCCGGAGAGATGAACGCCTTTGGTTTAGAAGGTGAAATGGAGGTTAAATTGGCAAAAGGATTGAGTCTGCAATATTCAGGAGGTTTGACATCTGCCAAATATGCTGTGCTGGGAACCGTCAGCAATGGAGCCCAGGTTGATCTTTCTGGCAACAAACAAGTATTTACTCCATCCTCCACCAATTATTTTGCAACGCAGTACCAAACAAGCATTGCTGCACATGAACTCATGTTCAGGCTGGAATACAACCATACTGGAAGGCAGTTCTTCGATCTGGCCAATACCATTGAGCAGAAAGGCTATGGTTTGGTCAATTTCAGAACAAGCATCAGAACAAAGCATTTTGATATCTCCCTTTGGGGCAGAAACCTGATGGGAAAAAAATACATCAACTATGCTTATGATTTTGGTGCTGCACATCTTGGCAATCCAAGGACGATCGGGGTTGGATTGGGATGGAGGTTATAGTAAATCCAACAAAGGGGTAATTCCCAAACCAGGCAAGGTGGATGTCTTCAATTGGTGGTCAACAAAATTGATACCAGCACCAAGGTCATCCTTCAACAACAGGGGGCCATCTGCATCCAAAAAATCTACCAACGGCGCTAAATGAGCCATGGGAGCACTGCCAATACTGCTCTCATTCATGCAACCCAGCATTACTTGTAGGTTTAAAGACCTTGCTTTTTTTATCATTTCCAATGCAGGAGTAATACCACTGCATTTGGTAAGTTTAATGTTAATTCCGGAAAAATAACCGGCACATTTTTCAACATCCTTCTCCCCTATACAAGATTCATCGGCGAAGATGGGAATCGAAGTTTTGGTTGTTAAAATCTTGGTTCCCTCAAAGTCTTCTTTGGCCAGGGGCTGTTCAATCAGTTCAATATTGAGTTCTTCCAAAACTGGAAGAATCTGTATGGCCTGTTCCAAAGTCCAGCCCGCATTCGCATCAACCCTGATGATGGCATTGGTATGTTGTCTGATGGCCTTGAGTTTTGCTAGATCATCTGCAGTGCCCACTTTTATTTTGTAGATTGGCGCAGGATGTGCATCAATTTTCTCCAGCATCTTTTCCAGCGAATCGATGCCAATGGTATAATCAGTTTTGGGTGCTTTGTCCAGATTCAGGTTCCATAATTCATACAAAGGCTTTCTCCTGAGTTTTCCATAGATGTCCCATCCGGCCATGTCCAAAGCACAAACCAAAAAAGGATTGTTGGGAAACAAGTGGTGTAAAAAATGCCAAAATCTTTTGGGGTCAGTTAAGGAAAAAGATTCAACAAACTTTCGTTTTGCCTCAAGATCTGCTGCCATTTGATCAGTGGTAATTCCATAATAGGCAATTGCAGGCGCTTCTCCATATCCAAGGATACCTCGAAAATTCAGTTCAACAATGAAGGTAGGCTGGTGTGTTTTTGTCCCTTTGGAAATGGTAAATGGATATTCAAAAGTCAATTCTTTTTGCCAATAGCGAATTGTAAACATATTTTTACTGCATCTTCCTTTTAATGTCAATGAAATTCCAGTGAAACCCTATCGGTTGTTTGCACTGATTAAATAATTAAGTTCCTGATTAAAGGTATTATTATTAATCAGTTCTTCAATAGGCAAATGCATTCTAAACCTCCAGTAATGGTTAGGATCACCTGGAATATTGATCCTTTCTGCATATGGATCTTCCAAGCGAAGACAATCATTCATGGCAAGGAAATCCTGCAATTGAAATACCGCCCACATGGCTGGTGATGCGAGGTGTTGCAGTATTACGAAACGAACAACTTGACTTGTTGCAGTATCAGGAGCTTCACCATGCTGACAAAGCTGTTCATTGTAGAATTGCTGCGTCTTGTTCCGGTCTTCCAACCACCATTCACGGATCGTGCTCATGTCATGGGTAGAAGGAGTAACAACAGAAAGATAGGGGGCATGGAATGGATCAAAAAAAGGTGTATTCAATTGCTTGGGCATTCTCTGTACTTCCATGCTCAAAAAACCAAGAGATGACATGACAGCGGGAACACTTTGGGGAACCATGCCAAGGTCTTCTCCACAGACGAGCATGTCTGTACACAACTTTAATGATGGAAGTTTTTCAAGTGCTTCATGCTTCCAAATATGCTCCTGTCGGTGATAGAAATAATCATCATATAAGGCAGAAAGCTGTTGCTGGACATAGGCATCCAGGTGCAGAAAAGATAGGGTTTTAGCGGCATTGAAACGAAAATGAAAACCATCTTTATTATCAGCATCTGGCCAAAGCACAACATTGGATTGGAGATTGAATAAAAGTTGTTTTAACTCTTTTCCAGCATCCTTGTTTTCTTCCGTTTGGAAATAGTCCTCAATTTTGCGTTGTGTATCAAAGCTGGATTTAAACCTATATGTAGAATCTCCATTCGATTGCAGGAAGTATTTTGCATCATCCGCCAAATGACTTGCCATCTGTCCAATTACAGCATCAGTGATATAGGGTTTGCAATATCGATTGTTGTCTATAAAAATGCCCCGCTGCTCAAATTCATTCCTCGAAACTGGAATAGCAGGAACAAACCTACCCATGATGCCTTCAATCGCATGATAGGGTATAGACCAAATACGAAAAAAACCAAGGATATGATCAATCCGAAAAGCATCAAAATAATTTGACATTTGCTGGAAACGTTGTCTCCACCAGGCAAAGCCATCTGCCTTCATGGTTTCCCAGTTGTAGGTTGGAAAACCCCAGTTCTGGCCTTTCACCGCAAAATCATCTGGTGGTGCACCTGCCTGCATATCAAGATTGTACAGCGATGGCTGGGTCCAGGTATCTGCCCCATTCCTGTGAACGCCAATGGCAATATCACCTTTGAGAATGATACCTTTGCTGTTTGCATAATCATGGGCGTTTTTCAATTGAAGGTGCAGCTGATACTGGATAAAATAATGCAAAGCAATGGCATCAAAAGTTTCAGCTCCTGTAGCACATAGGATATTGATCAGTTCATCATTGAATAATGCATATTTCCCCCAAGTGGAAGTATCAGGAGAACCGAATTTGTCGCGAAGAAAACTATACGCAGCATAAGGAACCAGCCACGATTTGTTCTCTTGAAAAAAATTCACATATTCGACATCTTGAAAAACATCATCCTTCATTGATTGATAAAGGGCAGTCAATGCATCCCACTTCAAACCCATCACAGCTTCATAGTCAACACCAGTAGCAGCATTCAAATCATCTTTTTGTGAGAGATAGGATTTAATAAGCTTGGCATGCTTTTTTCCAGCAATATGTTCAATTGAAGCATAAATAGGATGAAGTGCAAAAGCTGATATGGCTGCATAGGGATAAGAATCAGCCTTGGTATGCGTGGAGGTAGTGTCATTGACAGGAAGAAGCTGAATCATCCTGAGGGATACTTTTACAGCCCAATCTACGAGTAAATTGATATCGGTAAATTCTCCAACTCCCAGGCTTTTGGCTGAACGCAAGCTGAAAACAGGAATGGCAATACCTGTCCCTCTCCAGTTGTTGTAAAAACGCGCATAACCATCCTGGATCAAACAAGAGACTTGTGGCATATGCTGAAGACTAAACTGTCTGTTATCTCCATTTTCATAACCAATAAACTTACCAGCGGCATCCAATAAACAATATTTGTACTCAAAAGGAAGTTCGGTATGAGCAGCTTCAATATCAGCAATCCAATGACTGCCATTGAATTGCATTCTACGGACATTGGTAACAGACCAATTACCCAAAACATCCGAACTACCCAAGAGTCCCAAATGATGGTTGTTGGAAAGCAATGGCGAATCAACAGTAAAACGACAAAAGCCTTCTTTAGGTAGTGTATTTTTAGCAACATTTCGATGAACAGAAAAGATATGTTCAAAAGGTGCCGTATGAAAAACGTTGCCAACAGCACCCATATCAACCCAACTGTCCAACAAAACCAGTTCGTGTGTCTTATTCAATGAAATAAACCGGTTTTTGCAGTAATCCTTGTTCAGTGCTCCTTTCTCATCTTCAAAAACATACTGATAGGCTATTTTATCGTTTGCAGCAGCTTGATCCTTGGTCAAAGTCATGCGAAAATGCCAATGGGCACGATCTACATAACGCATTGGATAAAGGACAGGTTTTGCAACATCTTCATCTCCAGGGAAATCCACCAAAATTTTCAATACTTGACCTGGCTTGGTAGAAAATCTCAGGTATATATCAATATTCATTCATCAACGTGTAAAGGGCTACAATTTACACATAATTTAGATTAGTGTAATCAATACACATTAAAAAATTATTGAGAATGAATGGATTAAGATTTTAAGAAAAAGGATTCACTTTGTATATTTGCAGTTCAAACTCAATAAGATGACCAAGAGCCAAAAAAATACGTACTGGATTTTATTTTTCCTCTCTATAGCACTCTCTGTTGTGGTTTATCTTTTCTTACCCTCAATGGTATCGCTAACTGTAGTGCCTTTGGTTACTACTTTTGCAAAAGCTTTAGACCTTATCTAATTTTATTTATTTTTTGTTCAACATCGGCAATTTTATAGCCGAGAGATCTTTTTTGCCCATTACAAAGGCAATCCATTGTTCTTAATTTAAATTTTATCTAATTGAATATCTTTAATAATGCAATTTTTGCATTATCTGTAGTCATAAATGCGATAAATTAGAAATTAACAAAATTCTATCAGTAGGTATTCTTGCAAAAGCAAGTTAGTTTAGTACCTTTGCATCATTATAGCATTAACAAACCATTAAACAAGATGCAGTAAAATCAAGCATCTAACACAATGAATGGTTCCTTGCATTAACAAGTACTAAATCAATTTTATGAAAGCGAATATAAAAAGAATGGCTCAACTTCTTAAAGCCAATCCATCCAAAAACAAGATCAATTGTAAAAAAGCTATTTCGGGATTGTTCACAGCATTGGCTTTGTTGACCATTCTAACTGGTAACAGCGCCTTTGTCTCTGACGGGATAGGACAATCATTTGAGAAAACAAGTTGCGCACTACGCGAAGCAATGCCCATCGGTGAAGAAATAACTGCTGTCAAGATTGCGAGCCCATCCCGCAGCATGATCCGCAAAGCAGACCAGGAAATGCACATGAACATGAATGCGATGATCAAAGCATTGAATTCCTTCCATATTGCATTAACGGAATCCAATACTGCAGACCAGGAAATCAACAATCAATTCAAGGGGGAATACTCAATCCGCACGGAATTGGAAATATTTGAAAACAGTGACTTCAGCCTGACATATCAATTAG